>JBKJXM010000221.1:0-9761 GCA_046716305.1 Candidatus Eiseniibacteriota bacterium | reverse complement strand
ACACCGCGGGCCCCCCGCCGGCGGCCGCCTCCTGGGCCACCACCGCGTCGCGATCGGAGCGGAACGCGGCGAGAAGAAGCGGCGACTTGACGGTGCCCGAGGCCTGCACGCCCGTGCGGACGTCGGTCTGCGTGCTCGCCATGACCGGCACGAGCAGCGCGAGCAGGATCGAGCCGCCGGCCAGGGCGCGGCGGCCCGCGGCCGGGGTCACCCGGACCCGGCGGCTATTGCTGGTATTCAAATCCAAAGTGAACCCCCAGCCATTCCCCGCTGTATCCGGCGGGGAGCGGCGGCAGCGGTGTCGCGGCCAGGAGCGCGCGCATGGCCGTCTGGTCGAAGAACGAGCTGCCCGACGGATCCTCCACGCGGGCCACCGAGACTTGGCCGTCGCGTCCGATTCGAAAGTAGACCGTCGCGCGCACCGGCCGGCCGCCCAGCCCGGGCGGCGGCACCCATCGCGAGCCGATCTTGGTCCGGATGGCCGCCAGGTAGTACGACCACCGGAAGTCGCCGTCGGTGCGCACGCCGATGTTCGCCGACGAGTCGGGCGACCACCATCGCTGCGCGCGGTCGGCGGCGGCCGTGGTCGCGACCTCGCGCACGCTCGACTTCTTCTCGTTGCTGGCGCTCTTCTCCGTCGGACCCTTCTCGGGCCGGGGCACGATCGGCGCCCCCGGCGTGTAGCGCTTGACCAGGGCCGGCCTCGGGCGCGAGGGGCTCGCCTCGGCCGGCGAGGCCTCGGCCGAGGGAAACGTCCGGAGCGGCGACAGCCGCACCAGCCGCGCGCGCGGCGACGAAGGGCCGCTGGACCCCGGCAGGGCCACGTCGATCGGCGGCCGGCCCCAGTTCACGAAGAAGAGCAGGAGCGCGGCGTGAAACACCGACGCGATGCCCAGCAAAATGAAGCTGGTCCGCTCGTCGGGCGGCGCGGCGCCCCGCTTGAGGCGCGCCGGCTGATCTCGAAACCGCATCGGGGTGGCATTCCTCGCCTAGGTCTCCTGCTCCAGCGACAGAGCCTCGTGAAGGGAGCGCACCGCGCGCTCCACGTCCTTCTCCCGCACCATGCAGGTGATGGTAATGGACGACGTGCTGATCAGGTCGATGTTGACCCCGGCCTTGGCCAGGGCGTCGAAGACCTCCCCGGCGGTGCCGGCCGACGTCGCGAGCCCCTCGCCCACCACCGACAGGATCGCCACGTCGGGGTCGTACAGGAAAGCGCGCGCGCCCAGCTTCTTCCGCATCGCCTCGATCAGGGGGAGCACCACCTGAGCGTCGTGCGACCCGACGGCGAAGGTCACGTCGTTCTTTCCTTCCGCGCCGTTCGCCTGGACGATCATCCGCACGTTGACCCCGTGTCCGCCGATGTCGCGGAAGATGTCCGCGGCCACGCCCGGACGGTCGGGAACGCCCAGCAGGGCGATCTTGGCGACGTCGGCGTCGTGGGCGATGCCGCGAATGATCACTTCTTCCATGAGGGCCCCCTTCGTGATGCGCGTCCCTTCGTTCGCGTTGAAGCTGGAACGGACGTGGACCGGGACGCCGAAGCGCCGCGCGATCTCGACCGACCGGTTGTGCAGCACCCTGGCGCCCAGGGACGCCAACTCGAGCATCTCGTCATAGGAGATCGCGGAAAGCTTCCGGGCCCCCGGCACGATCCGCGGATCGGCGGTGTAGACGCCGTCCACGTCGGTGTAGATCTCGCACGACTGGGCGTCGAGGGCCGCCGCCAGGGCGACCGCGGTGGTGTCGGAGCCGCCGCGCCCCAGCGTCGTGACCTCGCGCTCCCGGCTTACCCCTTGGAACCCCGCTACGATCACGACGCGCCCTTTTTTCAGCTCCTCCCGGATCCGGTCGGCCTTGATCTCCACGATCTTCGCGCGCGTATGGGATGTATCGGTCACGATTCCACTCTGGCTACCGGTAAATGAGACGGCTTCCTGGCCTCGGTCGTTTACAGCCATCGCGACGAGGGCCATGGAAATCCGTTCTCCGGCTGTGAGAAGCATGTCCATCTCGCGGGGATGGGCGCGCGTGGTGACCGAACGAGCCAGACCGATCAGATCGTCGGTCGTGTCGCCCATGGCGGATACGACCACGACGAGATCGGCGCCCTGGCGCCGGGTCTGGACGATGCGGTCGGCGACGGCCGAGATCCGGTCGGGGGTGCCGACCGACGTGCCGCCGTATTTCTGAACGAGGGTAGCCACTCGGGTGGGCTGGGCTCCTTACCGTAGGGTGCGGGCCGAGGCGCCGCGGGTCTCGATCCGTCCCGGGATCGCGCGCGCCCGGACGCGGGCGCGTGCGAACGCGCGCACCATGGCGGCGCCGACCGCGCTCCCCTTCCCCCGCGGATGCAGGGCGAGAAGCGTCGGACCGCTGCCGCTGATCGTCACGCCGTGCGCGCCCGCGCGCCGGCCCGCTTCGGCCACGCGCGCGTAGGAAGGGATGAGCCGCGCTCGGAAGGGCACATGGTACACGTCGTGGAGCGCGTCGGCCAAGAGATCCGGGCGCCGGCTCTGAAACGCATGGAGGAGGGCGAGCGCCCGCGCGGTGTTCGCGGCCGCGTCGGCGAGCGGCACGGCGCGCGGCAGGAGCGCCCGCGCCTTCTCGGTGCTGACACGCACCTCGGGAACCACCAGCGTGATCCCGAAGCCGCGGGGCGGCTTGAGCGAGAGCGAAGTGACACTCCCGCCGGAGCGCGGGAAGGAGAGGGTGAGCCCGCCCAGAAGCGCGGCCGAGACGTTGTCGGGGTGCCCCTCGATCCGGATCGCCTCGTCGAGGAGCGCCTCGCGGGAGAAGGGCCCGCGGAGCCAGTGGTTCGCGAGAAGAAGCCCCGCCACGATCGCCGCCGCGCTCGAGCCGAGCCCGCGGGCCACCGGGATCGCCGAGCGGATCGAGAGCGCCACCGTGGGCACCGGCTTCTTCGCGACGCGGAAAAGGTGCCGGTAGGCGGAGAGGAGCGCGTCCCGGTTCGGGTCCACCGCGAGATCGCTCCCCTCGCCGCGCCGCTCGATCCGGAACCCTTCCGGGATGCGGGTGGCGGTCACGGTGAGCGGCAGCTTGAGGGCGAGCCCCAGGCAGTCGAATCCGGGCCCCAGGTTCGACGTGGAGGCGGGAGCGGTCGCGGACCAGCGGATCACTCGAGGAGAAGCCTCCGGAGCGACGCCGCGTCGGCCCGCACCGTTTCGACCGGCCTGGAGACGGCGACCGCGCGCTCGGGATCCTTGAGTCCGTGCCCGGTCACCGTCGCGACCGCGAGCTTCACGTCGCGCAGGCGCCCGGCGGCTCCCAGCTTCAAGAGCCCCGCGATCCCCGCGGCGGAGGCCGGCTCGACGAAGATCCCCTCCACCTCGGCCAGAGCCTTGTAGGCGGCGACGATCTCGTCGTCGGTGACCATCTCGATCAGCCCGCCCGACTCGTCGCGCGCGCTCTTCGCCCCCTCCCAGGAGGCGGGGTTTCCGATCTTGATCGCGGTCGCAAGCGTCTGGGGCTCGGGGACGCGGTGCCCGCGCACGATGGGCGCAGCGCCCTCCGCCTGGAAGCCGAGCATCCGCGGCTTGGCGTCTCCCTGGCGCCGCGCGCGCTCCACGTATCCCTTCCAGGCCGCCGTGATGTTCCCCGCGTTCCCCACCGGGAGCGCGTGCGCGTCGGGGACGCGGCCGCCCAGCGCGTCCACGATCTCGTAGGCGATCGTCTTCTGCCCTTCGATCCGGTCCGGGTTGATCGAGTTCACCACCGAGACCGATCCCTCGTGGCCCAGGGCGCGCACCAGCTCGAGCGCCTTGTCGAAATTCCCTTCCACGGCGACGACGCGCGCGCCGTACATCATCGCCTGCGCCAGCTTGCCCAGCGCGATCTGCCCCGACGGGATCACGACGACGCAGCGAATCCCGCACCGCGCCGCGTACGCCGCGGCCGACGCGGACGTGTTCCCGGTGGAAGCGCAGAGCACCGCGCGGGCGCCGGCCGCGACCGCGCGGGAGACGGCGACGGTCATGCCGCGGTCCTTGAAGGAGCCGGTCGGGTTCTGCCCCTCGATCTTCACGTACAGCTCGAGCCACGGCGCGATGCGCGCGGCCAGCCGCTGGATGGGCACGAGGGGCGTGTTCCCCTCGAGGAGCGTGACCACGGACTCGTCGGGGATCGGCGGCAGGATCTCCCGGAACTCGCGGACGACGCCGCGCCAGTTCGGGCGCGCGGGGGCCGCCGGGCCCGCGGGGTGGACCGGGGTCACAGGTCGAAGATCCGGATGGCGCGCGGGCCCTTGACGACGGCCGGCAGCGTCGTGATCGCCGCCACCGCGTCGCGGACGTCTTTGTCCCGCGCTTCGTGGGTGAGCATCGTGATCGACGCCTGTCCGCGGATGGCCTGCGCCTGGTGCATCTGGGCCACGCTCACTCGCGAGGCCCCGAGGCGGTGCGCGATCTGCGCCAGCACGCCGGGCTGGTCCTCGACCATCAGGCGCAGGTAGTACTTGGTGCGCACCTCGTCGAGGGGGAGCCGCTCGTCGTCGGGCGGCGCGGGGCTCGCGGGCTTCGGCGACGAGGCGTCGGCTTTCCGCGCCCCGGCGTCGGAGGCGGGCTTCGCCGCCGCGCCGCCGCGCAGGCGGATCTCGCGCGCCGCGGCGATCACGTCGCCCAGGACGGCCTGCGCCGTGGGGAGCGCGCCCGCACCCTTCCCGTAGAGCATCATGGAGCCCGCCGCTTCGCCGCGGAGGTAGACGGCGTTGAACTCGTCGCGCACCGACGCGAGGAGGTATCGCTTGGGGATGAACGCCGGATGCACGCGCAAGTCCAGACCCTCCGGCGAGTGCATCCCGATGCCCAGGAGCTTCACGATGTAGCCGAAGCGGTCCGCCTGCCGGAGGTCCTCCAGCTCGATCCCGAGGATCCCCTCGGTGGGGATCGAGTCGTGCGGCACGGCGGCGCCGAAGGCGCGCCGCGCGAGGATCGTCAGCTTCTGCGCCGTGTCGGCGCCCGATAAGTCGAGCGTGGGGTCGGCCTCGGCAAAGCCCAGCTCGCGCGCCGCCTGGAGCGCCTCTTCGAAGTCGCGCCCCTCGCGCTCCATCGTCGAGAGGATGTAGTTCGTGGTGCCGTTCAGGATGCCGACGAGGAGGGTGAAGCGCTCGGTCCTCAGCCCGTGGTCCAACGCCTGGAGCACCGGGATGACGCCGGCGACCGCGGCCTCGTAGCGGAGCGGCGCCCCGCTCGCCGCCGATGCGGCCTCCAGCTCGGATCCGTGGAGCGACACGAGCAGCTTGTTCGCGGTGACGACGGCGATGCCCCGGCAGAGGGCGCGGAGGACGGGGGCCCGGGAGGCGTCCACGCCCCCCATCAGCTCGACGAGCACGTCGACGTCGTCGGCTTCCGCCACGGACGCCGGGTCCGAGGTGACCGCCACGCCGCCGAGGGGGACGTCGCGGCGGCGGGAGGGATCGCGCACCGCGAGCCGCGTCACGCGCACCTGCGCCCCGACGGCCTCTTCGACCGCGCGCGCGCGCGTCTCCAACAGGCGCATGAGGCCCGTTCCGACGACGCCGCAACCCAGGAGACCGACGCGAATGCGCGAAGACATGAGGCGGTCCAACCTACTGGACCCTCAACAGCCTGTCAAACGGGGGACGGTGCGATTCGCGAGACGTTATCCGCGGCGGGGCGGGCCCCACTTGGAGCGGAAGGCGCGCAGGGAGAAGGAGGGGTCCGTGCGCTTGAGCTCGCGGGCGGCGCGTCCCAACCGGCGGCGCGCTTCGATCGCGTGCGTCTTCTGCCATTCCACGTACGAGTCGAGGAGCGCGTCCCACGTGTGCGTCTTGTGGGCGTCCTCGAAGCGGGCCTGGGCGTCGCGCTCGATGTGGAACACTTCGCCCTCGCTCATGCGGCGCATCATGTTCAGGTACTCGCCGCTCATCCACGACATGACCCGCGTGTACGCCTCGAAATTGCGCGACAGCTTGTCCATGACCTCGGCGATGCCGGCGTGCGAGCCGTAGAGGCGCTCCGCGTAAGCCGATGCGAACTGGTAGTAGGATTTACCGCGTCCCGCGAGCCTCATCGCGTCTTCCTCGACGCTCCCGGAGTCGGACGTGACGGCTTCGGTGAAGACGCCCAGCGACACGTAGAGAAAATCGGCGTTCGCCTTGTAAACCTGGTAGCGAAGCCGCTGGTCCTTGCTCTCCTGCACGCGGGCGAATACGTCCGCGTCACGAGTGGAGACCAGATCGCCGCGGAGCAAGTCCTCGCGGCCGGAGACGACGCCGCTCAGGAGCGCGGCCGTATAGATGTTGACGTCCTCGTCGTACTCGGCGAGATCGGACGGAAGGTCGGAATCGATCCGCGAGAGGAGAAACGAGTTGATGAAAAAATAACCGACGTCCTCGCTGACCACCGGGCCGCGAGCCGTCGGATCCATGGCTAAGCGAAGATAAGAACCGCCGTACGTACCGCCCATTTCAGTCACTCCTTCTAACTGCACACGGCACCGGCAGCCTTCCCACCGATAGGTATTAGCATTGGGTATGCCATTGGAATTTGCACGGTAGGAGGGTGTTGCGCCTGTGTCTCAAATGATACCTAGCAAGCGTCCGTACAATTAGTTATGTGACGTCAATTGTTACAACGAGTGTAGGAGGCGGGGAGACTTGCGAGCCTCAGCTGTGGCAACTTGCCGCAGAAATGGAGGGAGCTTGCGAAATGCGAATGAAGACTGCACGGGGCGTTTCTGGCCGGTGGGCCGGTCAGCTCAAACCGGCGGGCCGATCGGCAGGAGCATGTAGAGAAAGCTGCGGACCACCACGGTGAAATAGACGGCGAACACGGTGAGCACCGCGCCATATAGCCACCGGACGCGCTTCCGGTACCTCCAGAGGAGGTAGCAGCCGAGCGAGGGGACGAGCGTCTTGTAGAGCCAGAAGCCGTAGGGCGAATGGTCGAGCAGATACGCCATCAGGCGGTTGGCCTCGACCATCAGTTTTACGTTCAGGAGATAGATGGTCTGGCCGGCGTCCATGAAGTTCATGATGGCGACGCCCCAGAGCATCCAGAAGAGCTGGCGCTCCAGGCGACCTTCGGCCCGCCGGTCACGGCGGCGGCGCTGCGCCGCGCGCCGCTCCTTGTTCTGTACGTTCCGCTCCTTGCTCGGCTGAGTCATGGGCTCCTTCCCACCTCGGGCGCGCCCGGGCTCCCGGCCATTATCGGCAACGCGCGACGGAACTTGTGCGCGATTTGACACTCCCTCGTAGCCGGTGCTAGAGTTCGGCCGAATTCGCCCCGGAGGCCCACCAGAGATGGAAGTACTGATCAGCGCGGCGGACATCCAGCGGCGTGTCTGCGAAGTGGGCAAAGAGATCGCCCGCGATCATCTCGACTCCACCCCACTCCTCGTCGGCGTCCTGAACGGCTGCGTGATGTTCGTCGCCGACCTCATGAAGGCCATCCCGATCCCGAACGAGATCGACTTCGTGAGCGTTTCCTCCTACCGGCTCGCCTCCCAATCGAACCGCTCGCCGCAGCTCCTCAAGGATCTCGAGAAGGAGATCATCGGACGGGACGTGGTCCTGGTCGAGGACATCGTGGACAGCGGGCACACGCTCTCCTTCCTTCGCGACGCGCTCCAGAAGCGCGGCCCGCGCCGGCTCCGGATCGCGACCCTGCTGGACAAGCCGTCCCGCCGCGAGCGCGAGGTGCCGCTCGACTACGTGGGGTTCACCGTGCCCGACCGGTTCGTGGTCGGCTACGGACTCGACTACGCGGAGCGCTACCGCCACCTTCCCTACGTGGCCGCCCTGACCGAGGCGGAGATCGAATCCGAGGGCGCCGCGCGCCGGGCGGGTACGCGGTAGGTGGCCGCGGGACGCCGCGGCATCCTGATCGGCATCGCCGGAGGGACAGGAGCCGGAAAGACCCTCGTCGCCCAGTCGATCGCCGAGGACCTGGGAAACCAGGAGGTCCTGATCCTCGAGCAGGACATGTACTACAAGGACCTCCAATCGATCCCGCTGGGGGAGCGCGAAAACCGTAACTTCGACCACCCCGACGCTTTCGACATTGAACTCATGCGCACGCAGCTCGAGACGCTCCTGGCCGGCGGCTCGGTCGACGTCCCGGCGTACGACATGCGCACCCACACGCGGCTCGCGTCGGGCCGCCGCGTGACCGGGCGGCGGGTGATCATCCTCGACGGACTCTTGATCCTCGAAGACCCCTCCATCCGCCAGCTCCTCGACATCAAGCTCTACGTGGACGCGGATCCGGACATCCGCTTCATCCGCCGGCTCAAGCGGGACCTGACCGAGCGGGGGCGCACCCTCGACTCGATCATCCGGCAGTACGAGTCGAGCGTGCGCCCCATGCACCTCCAGTTCGTCGAGCCGTCCAAGCGATACGCCGACCTGATCGTGCCCGAGGGCGGCTACAACTTCGTCGCGATCGATCTCATGAAGACGAAGATCCGCTCTCTCCTGAGCGAGACGCGGTGACGCTGGACTGGACGCCTCTTCTCCGTTTCCCGCTCGAATGGGCGGCGCTCGCCTTGTTCGCCGCGGCCTGCGTCACCTGGGAGCGCGCCGGAGCCTCGGGGCTGGGCGTGGAGGGATGCGCCGCATCGGCCATGATCGGCCTGCTCATGGGATACGAGTGGACCGACAGCTACGCGCTCGCGCTTCTCGCGGCCGCAGGAGGAGCGGTGGCCTTCGCGGCCGTCGCGGGGACGCTCCTCCACCTCCTGCGCCCCGATCCCGCCGTGGGCACGTTCTGCCTGAGCCTGGTGCCGGTTTGCGGGCTGGGGCTGATGGTGCGGGCGGGGCCCTGGCGGTTCCTCCAGGCGGAGCCGCTTCCCGGGATCGTGCGCGAGTCGGCGCTCTCCGGCACGCCGGCCGAGAATCTCCTGATGAACCCGGTCCTCTGGGCGGCGCCCTTGGTCGTCGCGCTGGCCGCATGGGTCCTCTGGCAGACGCCCTTCGGGCTCCGCATGCGCGCATTCGGAGAGGCGCCGTCGCTCCGCCTCCCCGCCGCGAGCGCGGGGGCGTACCGCCTGGTCGGCGTGATCGTGGGCGCGCTCTGGGCGTTTCCCGCGGCGATCCTCCTTCTCGGCGCCCATCGGGGAAGCCCCCCGGCTGGAGTGACCTACCTCGCGCTGGCGTGCGTGGTGGCCTCGCGCTGGTCGCTCGCGCTCGCGATCCTGCTCGCCGCCGGCCCCGCGCTCTTGCGCGCGGCGCGCCCGGCCGCCGAGGGCACGGGACTCGCGGTCGCCCTGGAAGCCGCCCCCTTCCTGCTCGCGCTTCTCTACCTGATCTTTATGTCGAGACGCGCGCTCCGCATGCCCGAGACGCGCCGCACGCGCGTCGATCCGGACGTGCTGTGACGCCGGGGGCCGCGCTGTGAGGCTGGGGGCCGCGGCGTGATGACGTTCCCGCATCCGCGACACCAGGCGCCAGCGGCCGCCGACTCCGGCGTGTTCGATGTCGACGCCGCCGTCCGCGTCCTCCGGAAGCGCACGCCGATCACGCCCCGAACCGGGCTTGTGCTGGGAAGCGGCCTGGGCGCCGTGGCGGACGGCGTCGCCTGGGACGCCGCGTTTCCGACCAGCGACATCCCCGGGCTGCCGCGGCCCACGGTGGCGGGGCTTCCGGGCCGGTTCCTGATCGGCCGGTGGGCGGGCAGGCGCGTCGCCGTGGCCCAGGGGCGCTCGCATCTCTACTAGGGGCACACCGCAGAGGAAGTGACGCGGACGGTGCGGCTCTTCGTGGCGCTCGGGATCAAGTCCCT
>JBKJXM010000220.1:0-4633 GCA_046716305.1 Candidatus Eiseniibacteriota bacterium | reverse complement strand
AACCAGATGCGGTCGGGCGGCTCGTACGTGTAGAGCTTGGGGCTCACGGCCCCACGCCTGGGATCGGCATCGAGCGCGGCGGCCAAGGCGCCGAGGGCGCCCCGCTCGAGCACGAGGTCGTTGTTCACGAGCAGCACCGAGCCGGCGCCCTCCGCGAGCGCGCGCTTCAGCCCCTCGTTCACCCCTCCGGCGAAAAACCGGTTCTCCGGGAGCGCGAGCACCTCCACGCTCGGGAATTCCGCGCGAGCGCGCTCCGCGGTGCCGTCGGTGGATCCGTTGTCGACGAGGAGGATCCGGTCGGCCGGCGGATCGAGCGCGAGGAGCGAGCGCAGGCACTCGCGCGTGTAGTCGTACTCGCCGTACGCGAGGACCAGGGCCCAGACCGGACGCGCGCTCATCGAGACTCCTTGGCGAGCACGATCAGCGCGTTCACCAGGCTCTCCCAGGTGAACCGGCTCCGGGCGCGCTCCACGCCTTCCCGGAGTCGCGGCCCCAGCGACTCGTCGAAATAGCGCTCCACCGCCCGCGCGAGCGCGTCGGGATCCGACGGCGGCACGAGGAGGCCGGTCACGCCGTTTTCCACCACCTCCTCGAGCCCGCCGGTGCGTGTCGCGATCACCGGCACCCCGCCGCCGAAGGCCACCTGCGCGATTCCGGAGCCGGTGGCCGAGCGGTACGGCAGCGCCACGACGTCGGCGGCCGCCACGTAAGCGGCGATCTCCTCGTTCGCCACGTAGCGGTCCACCACCCGCACCTTGCTCCGGAGGGCGGGGTGCGCGAGCGCCTCGGCATAGCGCGAGCGCGGCTCGTAGAACTCCCCTACGACGAGGAGCTCGTCCCACGAATCGGGGCGCGCCAGGGTCAGCGCGCGGAGCAGATCGGCGAGGCCCTTGTACGGGCGGACGTAGCCGAAGAAGAGGAGCGTACGGCCGCTCACGCGGAGCGCGGCTCGCGCTTCGTCGCGCGTCGGGGGCGACGCGCTGAACACGTCATACGTCGGATGCGGGTGGACGCGCACCGGCCGCCCGCGGGCGCGAGCGCGCAGCCGCTCGGCCTCGGCGCGCGCGTGCACCAGAAATCCGTCCGCGGCGTCCAGACCGTAGCCCGCGAGCGCGCGCAGAAGCGGCGCGGGCTCGTGCGGCTCGACGTTGTGGCAGAGGAAGAGCCGCTTCGGCCGCGCGCTCCCCCTCGGGCGCGCCGCGCGCGCTGCGGTCCCGAGCGAGGGGCCGAAGAACGGGTGCCACCACGGCACCACGAGAATGTCGGGGTCATAGCGCCGGATGCGGCGCCCCGCCTCGAGCCACGTCCACGGGGCCAGGCTGTCCACGACCGGCTGCGGCGCGACGGGCGGCGTGAGCGCCTCGCCGCTCCGGTCGAGCTGCGTCGTTCCGGGGAAAAGGAATCCGGGATAGAGGCGCCGGAAGGAGAAGAGCGCGGTCTCGTGTCGCTTGGCGAACGCGCGCGCCAGGAGCGTCGTGTAGTGCGCGATTCCGCCGCGGTGGGGGTAGGTGGGACCGAGCAGAGCGACTTTCACGCCGCGCCCGCCCTAGATCCGCTCCCGGACCGCGTACTCCGGCTCCTCCGTGCGGGTGCCCGCGATCAGCTCGCCCAGAAATCCGAGCGAGAGGAACTGGATCCCCAGGACGATCAGCACCAGCCCCAGCACGAGGGAGGGGCGGAGCCGGAGCGGCTCGCCCAGCACCACCGGCCACGCGGCCCACAGCGTGAGAATGCCGCCGAGGAGCGCGACGGCGATCCCCATCCGGCCGAAGACGTGGAGCGGACGCGTCGAGCTGGTGGTCAGGAACATGACCGAGAGAAGGTCGAGGAACCCGTTCACGAAGCGTGACGCGCCGAACTTGGTCGTCCCATGGAGCCGCTTGTGGTGGACCACGGGGAGCTCGGTGATCCGGTATCCGTTCCAGTGCGCGAGGACCGGGATGAAGCGGTGCAGCTCGCCCCGGAGCCGCACCGAGCGCGCGGCCTCCGCGCGATACGCCTTGAGCCCGCAGTTCATGTCGTGCAGCGACACGCCGGTCATCGCCGAGGTCACGCCGTTGAAGATCCGGGACGGGAACGTCTTCGACAGCGGGTCCTGCCGCTTCTGCTTCCACCCCGAAACCAGGTCGTAGCCCTCGTCCAGCTTCCGGAGCAGCGGGCCGATCTCGGCGGAGTCGTCCTGGAGATCGCCGTCCATCGTCACGATGCTCCGCCCGCGGGCCTCCCGAAATCCCACCGAGAGCGCCGCCGACTTGCCGTAGTTCCGCCGGAAGGAGATGGCGCGAAGCGCGGGATGGCGCGGCTTCAAGTCGCGGAGGCGCGCGGCGGTCCCGTCGGTGGAGCCGTCGTCCAGGACGAGCACTTCGTAGCGGAGCCCGAGAGGGCGGAGGTCGTGCTCCAGCTTCTCGAGGAGCGGCGCCAGGTTCTCCGCCTCGTTGTACACGGGAACCAGAACGGTCAGGTCGGGCGCGGCGGTGCCCGCGCCCGCGGTCTCCGCGATGCGGGAGCCGACGCCGCCCGTCAGTCCGGTAGCTTCCGCTGCCATTCCCATTGCCTCCCGAGGCCCGAAGCGAGGTCGGTGCGCGGACCATAGCCCAGATCGCGCTTCGCGCGCGAGGTCTCCGCGGACGTGTCGCGCGGATCGCCCGGAACGGCGGGCTCGTGCCGCCGCGCCAGGGGGCGCCCCGACGTGCGCTCGATGGCGGCCAGAAGCTCGTTCACCGTGATCCGGTGGCCGCCCCCGACGTTGTAGACGGGCGATTCCACGGGCCGGACCATGGCCGCCTTCGTCGCCTGGACGGCGTCGTCGACGAACGTGAAATCGCGCGTCTGCTCCCCGTCGCCGTAGATCGGGATCTCCCGGCCCCGCTTCGCGGCCTCGAAGAACCGGTTGATCCCCATGTCGGGGCGCTGGCGCGGGCCGTACACCGTGAAATAGCGAAGGCCCACGGTCGGCACTCCGTACGAGGCGCGGTACGCGTGGAGTAATGCCTCGGTCGCGACCTTGGTCACGCCGTACGGTGAGAGGGGGCGGCGGGGCTCGTCCTCCGGCGTGGGAAACCGAGTGGGCGTGCCGTAGACGGACGAGCTGGAAGCCACCACCACCCGCTCCACCTTCCGATCCCGGAGCGCGTCGAGCAGGCGCTGCGTCGCGAGCACGTTGTGCCCGGCGTAGTCCCGAAACGCCTCACCCCACGAGGCACGCACGCCCGCGAGCGCGGCCTGGTGGACCACGTGGGTCACGTCGCGCACCAGGGGCACGAGGTCGGCCTCCCTGAGGTCCGCCGTCACCAGGCGGAAGCGCGGGTGGCCCGAGGCGCCGGCGAGATTCGCGCGCTTCAAGGTCTCCGGGTAGGTCGGGATGAAGGCGTCCACGCCGACCACGTCGGCGCCGTCCTCGAGGAGCGATTCGCAGAGAGTCGAACCGATGAACCCGGCCGCACCCGTGACCAGCACCCGCATCACCGCCGTCCCGCCGCCGGCCGCTCCAGCTGGATCCGCGAGGGCGGAGCCGCGCGCAGGGAATCCTCGAAGCGGCGCAGGAACGCGGTGCCTCGCGCGTCCTCGGGGTGCGCCCGCACCCACGAGCGCAGCACCTCCACGGCCTCGGTCTTCCGACCCACCTGCCAGAGCGCGGCAAAGAGCCCGTTGAACCAGTCGAAGAACTGCTGGTTCAGCTCGCACGCGCGCCGGAGCTCCGCGATCCCCTCCTCCAGACGCCCCTCGTTGAACAGGATCATCCCCATGTGGTAGTGGAACTCGGCCGCGTTCGGGAAGCGCTTGAGACCGTCCTCGTAGACCTTGCGAGCCAGCTCCGGGTGCCCGGCCTCTTCGTAAACCCGGCCCATGTACTCGAGGAGCCCCGCGAAGTCGGGGGAGATCTTGACCGCGTCCTGGAGGATCTTGAGCGCCTCCTCCGCCTTTCCGGTCTGGAGAAGGTGCGTCGCGAGCTGGACGTGCGCGGCCGTGTAGTTCTGGACGAGCCGGTTGGCGTTTTCGTCCTTGTAGACCGAGCGGTCGTAGCCCCGGTTCTTGTCGAGCAGGCCCCGGTATTTGTAGACGCTGTAGATATTGTGGCGGGACTTCTCCGGATCGATCCCGACCGGATCGGGGGTCGGCTGGATGCGGAACACCAACCCCTCGAACGTGAGCTGCTTGTCCATGCCCATCTGCTCGGGCACCGTGACCGCCAGGTAGAGCGGTTTCTTCCACGCATTGGTCTTCACGATGTCGGCGAAGGCCTGGTCCTTGACCCAGACAACGCCGTTCGTCTTTTCGTTCAGGTACGGCTGGATCACGGCGAGCTGGGCGTCGGTGAAGGAGAGCGGCGCTTTCGGCTCCTGGTCGCGGAGCTGCGCGATGTACCACGGGGTGTTCAAGAGACTCAGGTTCACCACCCGCACGTCCGGCCGCACCCCCTCCACCTCCTGGATGTACCAGAGCGGGAACGTGTCGTTGTCCCCGTTGGTGAAGACGAGGGCGTTCTTCTCGAGCGGGACCAGCATGTTGTATGCGTAGTCGTGTGCGATGTAGAAGTTGGACCGGTCGTGGATGAACCAGCCGTTCTTCGCCGGCAGGAGCGACAGGCCGATCAGGCTGGCCGCCGCGACGGCGATGGCCGGACGCGCAGCTC
>JBKJXM010000219.1:0-3875 GCA_046716305.1 Candidatus Eiseniibacteriota bacterium | reverse complement strand
GATGCCGGCCGCGTGGCTCGGGTCCACGATCACCGGGAGGTGGCTCAGCGATTTCGCTACCGCGACCGCGTTCAGGTCGAGCGTGTTCCGCGTGTAGGTTTCGTAGGCGCGGATTCCTCGCTCACAGACCAGAACGCGGTCGTTCCCGCCCGACATCACGTACTCCGCGCTCATCAGCCACTCGTCCACGGTGGCGGCCAGGCCGCGCTTCACCAGCACCGGCCGCTCCACGCTTCCCAGTTCGCGCAGCAGCGGGTAGTTCTGCATGTTCCGCGCGCCCACCTGAAAGATGTCCACGTACTTGTCCATGAGCGAGATCTGGCTCTTGTCCATGATCTCGGAGATGACGAGGAGGCCCTGCGAGTCGGCGACGCGGCGCATCAGCTTGAGCCCTTCCTCGCCGAGGCCCTGGAAGGAGTACGGCGAGGTGCGCGGCTTGAACGCCCCACCCCGCATGATCCGCGCTCCCGCCGCCCGCACCGCGGCCCCCGTCTTCACCAGTTGCTCCTCGGATTCGATCGTGCAGGGTCCCGCCATGAGCACGATCGACTTTCCGCCGATCTCCACGTCCCCGAGCTTGATCACGGTGGCGTTCTCTCGGAAGACGCGGCTCGCCAGCTTGAAGGGAGACGGGATCCGCCGCACGTCGGCCACCCCGGGCATCCGGCGCATCAGGTCCATCTCGGGCATCGTTCCCTCGCCCACGGCGGCCATGGTGACCGGAGCGCCGTTCGGCGAGAACACCACCTGGAAGCCGCAATCGCGCAGGCGTGTTTCGACCGCGTGGCGCTGTTCCGGCGTGGCGTCGGGTCGTAGGACGATGACCATGACTTCCTCAGGAATAGAAACGCCCACTGCCGATGAGCCGGCAATGGGCGGGGCCTCGGTCCGGGCCGGGATCGTTCATCCCCGCGCGCGCCCAAGCCCCCGAATAAAGGACCAATACCAAACCGAGCTGCGTGTCGCGTTCATCGGCGTCTCAGGCCTCGCACCAACGTTCCGTTGCAATTGGATAGCCTATGACCTTAGCACCACGGCGGATGGTGGTCAATCGCGCCCCGTCGCGGAGAGTTCCGGGAGCGCGGGAGTCGCCGCCCCGAGCCCGGCCGCGTCGTCGTCCTCCCGCTGCTCCAGCGAGAACACGATCCATCGGCCGCCGGATGCCGCGAGCGCCCGGAGTACGTGCTCGCGGTCGACAGGCTGGGGTCCCACCAAGGGACCGCCCCACCGGATCCGGATGCGCATGGCGCAGAGGCGGAGCGTTGCTTCCGAGTCCGGGGCGGCGGAGGCGGCCCCGCCCGAGACTGCCGAGTGCTCCGCCGCGAGCGACGCGCTTCGGCAAATGGCGGACAGGCGCCTGGCCGCGTCAAGGCGGAGCCAGAGCGAGTCGGCGTCCGATTCCATAGCGCGGGACCAATCGGCGTCCGCCCGGCGCTCGTCGTCCACGGCATCGGCGGTGAGCGAATCGAGGGAGCGGCGGGAGATCGAGTGGATTCGTCCCGCTCGGATGAGGGTCGCCCCTCGGACCGAGCCGGCACGGATGGAGAACGTCGCGAACACGCGGAGCGCCGCGTCGTCGTGGGTCGTCAGCGCCGCCAGGTACCGCTCCGCGGCACGGTGGGCGGCACGCTCTTCCACATCGACGGAACATCCGGAGTGGAGGATCAAGGCAAGCGGGAGCGCCGCGATCCGGATCGGGGCCGAACCTGAGCGATGGCGCGCCCGGGAGTGAAGCTGGCGGCTATTTCCGGAACGCTCGCACCCGTCCACGTCCCGGCGTCTTGATCCCCTTCGATTCCTGGTACAGGCGTCTCAGGTTCAAGAAGTGAACTTCGTCGTAGAACTCCATGCCTTCGTACGCGCCCAGGTAGCCCCACTTCCGGATGTAATCCAACGTCATTCCATAGCCGGCCGTCTTGCTGGCCTTGTCGTCCGCGTCGCGCAGGTAGTTCCGCGTGAACTGGATCGCCTTTGCGGGCGGGCCCATCACACCGTGTCCGGGGACGAGCTGGTCGACCGCGAAGCGCTTCGTCCGGAGCGTGTCGAGCGCGGCGAACCACCCATTCAGGTTGAAGCCGCGGTCCAGAAGCCAAGGCACGGAGTTATACGAGACGAGATCGCCGGTGAAGAGAATGCGCTGCTTCGGCAGGTGGACGACAAGATTTGCGGCGGAAGACGCCGGGCGGCCCAACCAGATGACGTCCACCGGACGCGCGGCGTTGCCAAAACGTTTCTGCTTCTGGATCCGTATCTCCTTGGAGGCGTCGGGCGCAATCCCCAGCACCGAATCGATGTGGTCCGCGACCGTGGCCTGGGTCACGAGCGTGGCGCCCAACTCCAAGAATGGCCTGGCTCCAAGGATGTGGTCCTCCTGGGAGTGCGTTAGCACCAGGTAGCGAATCGGCTGCTTGGGGGAGCGCGCTCGAATGGTGTCGACCAGCGCCGCCCCCGCGCTGTCGGCCATGCCGGCGTCGATGACCATGATCCCGTCGGGCAGCTCGATCCACCCCGTCCACACGTAGCTGAGCTTGGCGGCGTACACGCCCGGCGCCAGCTGCTTGACCCGGATCGTCAGGGTGGAGTCCTTGGGCGGGATCGGCGGCTCGCCTCCAGGCAGATAGATCTGCGCCTGGCCGTGGCTTGACGTGACGACTGAAGCGAAGCAGGCGAACAACGCGGCTACAAACAGGATGCGGATGCGGACCATGGCTCTCCGTCAATGGGTTGGGGAGTCCGACCGTAACTGTCGGATCAACCCCGAGATGGCGCTGTCGGGTCCACGATTGTACCCCATCGGCGTACGGGCTGGTAGCAACCCCCGACCCGTCCGCCCCGAGTGGGAGTGAACGAGAAGCGGGCGGGACGCCTGCGCGCCCCGCCCGCCGGAACGGCTTCTCAAGCCGCGCCGCTTACTTCAATACGGTGATCCGCTGAACGACCTGCGCCTCGGGAGCCTGAACCTTGACCAAGTAGAGGCCCGAGGCCACCCGGCCACGTCGTACGTCCGAGCCGTCCCACCGAACTTCGTGGTCGCCCACCGCCCGATACTCGTCGATCAGCGTCTTCACCTGACGTCCCTGGATGTCGAAGATCGTCATGCGAACGCGACCGGCCTGGGCGAGGGTGAAGGTGATCTTGGTCTGGGGATTGAGCGGGTTCGGGGAGACCTTGCAGTTCAGGTCGCGCCGTCCCTTTCCCTTTCCGTCTCCGTTTCCATTGCCGTCATGAGCCACGCGCGTCCCGATCGTCGCGACGAATGATCCGCCGGTGTTCAGGTCACCGCTGATCGTGGCCTGAAGCAGGCGATCGCGGATGTCCGTGACGCCGAGAAGATTCCGGACCTCGCGCATCGAGAAGCAGGCGCGGAGGTGCGTGGCGACGCACGATCCGGTGCCATCGTCGTCGTCGCCGGCGCCGTCGTCGTCGTCGTCGTCCCAGGCCGCGGCGTCGTGACGATCGTCGCCGCATTCGCAATCATCGTCGCCGTCGTCGTCGTGGCCGCCGTCGCCATCGTCGCCGTCGTCGTCATCGTGGCCGTCGTCGTCGTCGCCGTCCGGGCAGTCGAACGCGACGCGGGTCTTCTTGGAAACCGCGGCAATCGAGCTGCCGTTGAAGTCGAGCGTGATGCTGCCCTCGTTCACGTTCCGGAGGTCGAAGGAGCCGTTGACCGGCACGATCCGGAAGCAGACGTTCTTCGCCTTACTCTTCGCCTTGAGCTTCCCGATGATGGTCGCCGTGGCGTTTCCGCTGCCGCCGCCGCCCGAGTCGAGAACCGTGATGACCGTGGCCGCCGCGTCGCTGCCGCCGTGGCCATCGTTGCCGGTGAAGACAACGGTATAGACGCCGGACTGGCTGAACCCGGGCGTCCACGAGAG
>JBKJXM010000218.1:0-3102 GCA_046716305.1 Candidatus Eiseniibacteriota bacterium | reverse complement strand
GCGATCTGGCAGAGGTTCGCCTCTGGCGTGACGGCGGGGACGAGGTCTTCACGCCGGGGTCCGGCGACGATCGAACCCTCGGGCTTCTCACCTGGCAGGCGGGCGTATGGCGGAGCTCGCTGCTCGCCGAAACCCTCAGTGAAACCGGTGCCCGGCTCTTCGTGGGTATCACGACCGCGAGCTCTCCACGAGATTCCGCGACGGTGCGACTCGCGATCCCTGTCGGAGGGATCACAACACGTTCCGGGAACGACGGCCCGATCGATTCCTCGATCGAAAACCCGCACACCATCACGATCAGCAACGCTCCCCTGCTCGCCACGGTGAGCCTTGCGACGCCGAGCAGCACGGTGGGTCAGCAGATCGCCGTCACGATGGTGGTCCGGAACAACTCGAGCGAGTCGGTGGTAGGAATCGTCCCGTCTCCGCTCGCCTCCACGGGGAGCGGCGCCCTGACGCTCACCAGCGGACCGAACCCACCCTCGTTCGACCTGTCGCCCGCCGCCGCCGACACCTTCCGCTGGGTCTACACCGCTTCGGCGATCGGTGACGTGACGCTCTCCGGAAGCGCTCGGGGAATCGGGTCACCCAGCGGCGGCTCGCGCCGCTCGCTCGAGGGCAACTCGAACCTGCACCAGGTATACGGATTCGTTCCGGCCATCCCGTTCACGGCCTCATCGTCAATGCCCGTGACGGTCACCCGAGGTCAAACCGACGTCGTGCCCCTGAGCCTGTCCTTCTCCCGCGTGGACGCGCCGGACGCCGCGCCGGTTCGGCTGGTCGCGCTCCGGCTCCGCCTCGAGGACGGGGCGGGCAGCGGCATCGTGCCTTCGGAGCTCCTGACCGGCATCACGGTCAGCAGCGGCACGACCATCTATCTACGGAAGACCGTACTCGAAACCTCCGGCGCGGAGATTGCGCTTCCCTTCACGTTGCCCGCGCTCATCGAGGGGGGCCAAAGCCTCGGATTGACCTTCCGACTCGACATTTCCGCCTCAGCGACCCAGCCCAACTTCCGCGCCGTGATCACGGACAGCACGTGGCTGACGGTCGAGGACGACAACAGCGGCGCGCCCGTGTCCGCGCGCCTTCAGGGATCGACCTATCCAATCCGGTCTTCGCTCGGACGAATCGTCAGCGAGGCGACGAGTCTCCAAGTCGCGTCGCAACCGTCCGCGCCGGAGCGGGTCGGCCGCGGCGAAGCCGACGTTCCCCTCCTCACGCTTCGCGTCGAGAATCCCGGGCTGGACGGGATCACGTCCGACGTTCGGATTTCCTCGTTCAACATCGGACTCACCGACACCAACGGCGTGGCCCTGGCGCGACCCTCCGAGCACCTGGGTCGGATCCGCGTGCGGACGACGTTCCAGGTCCTGACGGACCGCACGGTCTTCGCGACCGATGGGGCCAACCTGACCCTGGTCCTGAGCCCGGCCCTTTCCGTCCCGGTGAATACTCCGCTCGATCTTTTCATCCTCGGAGACATCGCGACCGACGCGACACTCGGAGCGTTCCGGATGCAGCTCGGCGACAGCACGACGTTCGACGCCCGCGACGCCGGGACCGGTTCCAACGTGCCCGCGGTCTACGCCAGTCAACCCCTGGCGGGGCCCGTGGCGATGGTCGAGGAAACAGCGGACACGCTCCTGGCTCGGGGTATGCCCCGGTTTCCTCCACAGATCACGGTGGGTCAGGCGGACGTTCGAGCCCTCACGATGGTGCTACGCCATCCCGGACTCCCGGGCACGGCCCGAATCCGCGTCGACTCGCTCCTCGTCCAGTGCCGAAACGAGTCGCGGCAACCGCTGATCCCCTCGAACTATCTCTCACGAGTGCGGATCACCTGGAACGGGATCGAGATCGCCAATCGCCCGGATCCTCCCAACTTTGGGGGCACCGTCCCGATGTCTCTTCCCGGCCCGCTTCTCGAGCCCGGTGACAGCGCGCTCGTCGAAATCCTTGTCGACATCTCTCCCAACGCGCCGGAGGGGTTCCTCGAGCTGATGGTGTTCGAAACGGGCATCCGTGCCGTCGATTCGAACGTGAATCTTCCGACGACGATCACCACGTATGGCGGCTCCGAGTTTCCACTCGCGTCCGGCCTCACGCGTCTGGTCCCGCCGGCTCGGGAGCTGGTGGTCGACCTGGGCGACCGTATGCCCGCCGCACTGGCGGCCGACGGGAGTGAAGTCCGGGTGGCGCTTCTCACGCTCCAAAATACCGCTGCGTCGAACTCGGACTCGATCTACGTGAGCCGCCTGGTCCTACGGGCCAGCGACAGCGAATTCGCGGCGTTGCCGATCGGCTCCGCGGCAGGAACGGTCCTCGCGAAGGTGGCCGGGGCGATCTGGGGCACGAGCGCGGCTCTGAGCGCGGACTCGACAACGGCCACGCTCGCCGGCGCATCCCCGCTCGCGGTTCCGCCCGGCGGAATCGTCAATCTCGAGATTTTCGTCGTGCTCCACACCAATCCGTCCTGGCAAACCCTTCGCATCGGGTGCGACGCCGCGGGCATTGGAGTGATTCAGCCCGGCGGCGCCCTCCTCCAGATCCAGGTTCAACCGGCTCCGGGCCGCTCGTTTCCCATGTGGACGGAGTTCGGGAGCGTCTCCGGTCTCTCCCTTCGAGAGAGCTACTCGAACTTCCCCAACCCGTTCGCGGCGGGCCGCGAGCCTACCTCCTTCGCGTATTACCTCCGCGAGGCAGGCCGGGTGACGCTGCGAATCCTGGCGGCCAACGGCGAGCCGGTCACAACGCTCGCGAGGAACGCGGGGCGTCCCGCCGGAATGAACCAGAGCGATCTCTGGGACGGGAGAAACGGGCAGGGGAAGGTCGTCCGTAACGGCGTTTACATCGCCGAGCTCGACGTTTCCTTCGACAGCGGGGCGAGGGACCGAGTGCGCCGCAAGGTAGCGGTGGTCCGGTGATGCTGCGCGCCCGCGCGGTGCCGGTCCTCACCGCCTTCGCCTGTGCTCTTGCTCTGGGCCTTGTCGTGGCGCCGCTCGCCGACGCCGCGGAGGACGGAGGTACGCGCTCCATCTTCGCTTCGGGCGCCGGCCCTCGCGCCTTGGCCATGGGTGGCGCGTTCACGGGTGTCGCCGA
>JBKJXM010000217.1:0-13473 GCA_046716305.1 Candidatus Eiseniibacteriota bacterium | reverse complement strand
GCCCGAAGGGGATCCCGATCAGCGCGGCCAGCACGCCGACGAAAACCGGAATCATGAAGTTCCGCTTCAAGACCGACGCGGTCGCGCGCCTCCACGAGAGCACCGGCCCGGCGCCCGTCAGGAGAAGGAGCGCGAGCGCGATCGGAACGTTCACGCGGTTGAAGAACGGGGCCGAGACCGAGATTTTGGAGCCGGTCACCGCCTCGCTCACCACCGGGAAGATGGTGCCCAGGAACGTGGCGAACGTGAGCGCCACGAAGAGCACGTTGTTGAAAAGGAACGAGCCCTCCCGACTCACCACCGCGTCCAGGCGGTTCTCGCTCTCCAAGAGCGCCTTCCGATACAGGATGAGCGCGGTGGCGATGGTGCTGGAGATCAGGATGAAGCCCATGAACCACGGCCCGATGTCCGACTCGGTGAAGGAGTGGACCGAGGTCAACACCCCGGAGCGCGTGAGGAAAGTGCCGAAGATGGACAGCTCGAACGTGAGCACGATCAGAACGACGTTCCAGGTCTTGAGCATGCCGCGCCGCTGCTCGACCATGACCGAGTGGAGAAACGCCGTCCCCACCAGCCACGGCATCAGCGAGGCGTTCTCGACCGGGTCCCAGCCCCAGTAGCCGCCCCAGCCCAGCTCCACGTAGGCCCAGCGGGCGCCCAGAAGGACACCCGTGCCGAGGAACATCCAGTTGAAGAGCGTCCAGCGGCGGACCTCTTCGATCCAGCGCGTGCCGGTGCGGTTCATGAGCAGCACCGCGATTCCGAAGGCGAAGGGGATGATGAACCCGACGTACCCGATGTAGAGGATGGGCGGATGGATCATCATGCCGGGGTCTTGAAGCAGCGGATTCAGGCCGTTCCCGTCGACCGGCGGCGACGCCAATATTCGGAACGGCGAGGCGACGAACACCAGGAGGCCCGTGAAGAACACCATGACCGACGCCACGACCATCGCCACCGCGTCGTAGAAGGGATCCAGGCGCTTCCGGTAGGCCCACAGGAACGCGGCCCCGTAGCCGCTCAGGATGAGGAGCCAGAGGAGAAGCGATCCCTCCTGCCCCGCCCACAAGGACGAGACCCGGTACATCATCGGGAGGTCGCTGCTCGTGTGCTCCGCGACGTAGCGCCACCGGAAATCGAGCGCGGTCAGCGCCTTCACTAGAATTACCGTCGCGAAGATCGTCAGGCCGCAGACGACCCACACGGCCCGCCGCCCGCTTCGGAGCGGCCCCGCGAGCGACGTGCGGAGCCCCCACGCGATCGAGAAGACCGCGTAGCAGGAGGCGATGAAGGCGAGGATGAGCGCGAGCCTTCCGATGTCGCTCACGCCTTGTCCTTGCCCAGGCCCTCGGCTTCGTATTTGGACGGGCACTTGGTGACGAGCTTGGTGGCGTTCAGCGTGCGGGCCGGGTGGCTGTAGTTCCCCTCGATCACCACCTCGCGCCCTTCCCCGAACGCGTCGGGCATGAGCCCGTCGTAGACCACGCCGATGACCTCCTTGCCGTCGGTTATCTGGAAGAAGAGGCGCGGGACCTTCTGGTCGTAGTTCACTGTCCCGACCGCCACGCGGCCGTCCAGCCGAAATCCCCCCTCGGCGGGCGGGCGCCGGAGTTGGGCCAGCTCGGTGACCGTCATGTAGTTGAGCCCGGTCTGCTTCACCCCGGTCAGGATGAGGTAGCTGACGGCGCCCACGATGACCAGGGAGACCAGAATGATCCTGAATCTGCTACCCATTTGTGTTCCTTTTGGTTAGGAGGCTAGGGGGTTCCCTGGCGCACTCCGATTGTCGCAGATGGCGGGCGCGAGTCAAGCCGTGCCGGTCGCGGCGCGGGGGCCCTTCGGGCGCCGGCGGCTCCCCCTGCTCCGTTAATACCCGGCGGCGCCCCCGATTACACCATCACCCGGCGGGGGCGGAAGACCCACACCAAGAGGAGCCCGGCGACAAATCCCCCCACGTGGGCGGAGAAGGCCACGCCGCCCCGCTCGGTCATCCCGAACGTGACGAGGCTGCTCACGACCTGGATCAGAAACCAGATCGAGATCACCGCGACGGAGGGCAGCTCCATGATGCGCACGAAGAATCCCAGGGGAACCAGCGTCAGCACGCGCGCTCCCGGGAAGAGGACCACGTAGGCCGCGAGAACACCCGCGATGGCGCCGCTCGCGCCCACCGTGGGGAGGCTGGAGGCGGGACCCAGGAGGTAGTGCGCGAGTCCGGCGCCCAACCCGCAAAGAAGGTAGAAGACCAGGAAGCGTACGGGCCCCAGCGCGTCCTCCACGTTGTCCCCGAAAATCCAGAGGAACCACATGTTTCCGAGCAGGTGGAGCCAGCCGCCGTGCATGAACATGGACGTGAAGAACGGAAGGACGAGGTGGTTCAGGCCCGCCTCCCCCGAGCGGAGGCCGTAAGTGACCTGCCCGGGCGTCAAGGCGAAGACGTCGAAGAACTGCTTCAGGGCGACCTTGCCCAGGGAGATTTCATAGAGGAAGACGGCGGTACAGGCGGCGATGATGAGAACCGTGACGAACGGGAAGGTTCCCGACCGGTTTTCGTCACGGAGCGGAAACATCGTCTTTCGTTTATCCTCTGCCGCTCATGGCAAAAGCCACTGCGCGTTCCAGGGCATTCCGTCCGCTCGCGGAATTTCTCCGCGCGCGCGCCGCCGAGGGCCTGATTCCAGGGGCCGTTGCGGCCGCGGGCGTTCGAGGGGAGGTAGTCTACCATGCCGCGCACGGGCACCGCGCCCTGCTCCCCCGCCGCGAGCGGATGACCTTGAGCACCATCTTCGACCTCGCATCCCTCACCAAGGTGATGGCCACAGCGCCGGTCCTGGTCGAGCACGCCGCGCGGGGAGCGCTCTCCCTGCTCGACCCCGTGGAGCGGCACCTGCCCGAGACCGCGGGGACCAATGTGGGAAGCATTCCGCTGCACCGTCTCCTCACGCACACGGCGGGCTTCGTCCCCGACAACCCGGTCGCGGATTACGGCGGCACCAGGCGCGCGCTCTTCAAGGCAATCGCGCGGGAGCCGCTCCTCTATCCGCCGGGCTCGCGCTTCGAGTACAGCGACGTGGGGTACGTGCTCGCGCAGGGCGTGGCCGAGCGGCGCCTGAAGCAGGGCCTGGACGCGCTGGCGGACGAGCTGATCTTTCAGCCGCTCCGTTTCAAGGACACGCGATTCGGGATCCGCGTGCGGGACCGCGGGCGAACGGCTCCTACCGAGAGGGTGAACGGCCGCTTCCTCCGCGGCGTGGTGCACGACCCGCGCACGCGAACGAAGGCGCTGGAAGGGGTCGCGGGGCACGCGGGCGTCTTCGGCACGGCGCTCGAGGTGGCCCGCTTCTGCGAGATGATCCTGAGACGGGGCATGTGGGGAAGGACGCGCGTCCTCTCCGAGGACACGATCCGCGCCATGACGACCGATCAGTGCGAGGGGAATCTCGGAGTGCGCCGCGGCTTTGGATTCGATATCGACAGCCCCTACTCCGCGCCGCGCGGGGCCGTGTTCTCACGCTCGTCCTTCGGCCACTCCGGATGGACGGGCACGTCGCTCTGGATCGATCCGGAGATGGACGCCTATCTGGTGCTGCTCACCAACGCGGTCCATCCCGACGGGCACAAGGATCTGAAAGCATTTCGCGCCGAGGCGGCTACGCTTGCGGCGCGGGCGATGCGGCGCTAGGCCGCGGGCTCTGGGCCCGGGGCGACGCGCTAGGCCGCGGGGCGCGGCGGCGAGCCAGCGCCGGAGGGCAAGCCCACGTAGCGGTACTGCGGCTCCCACCCGCTCACGCCGTCGGAAAGAAGCGCGATCAGGTGCCACACGCCGGAGAAGGGATCGAACGGCCCGAACGCGGCCCTCGCGACCCGCTCGATCTTCCCCTCAGGAGTGCGGTGGAAGCTGGACACGCCCGGCATCCATGACTTGTCGCTGCGAAATCCCATCTCCTGCGTGAAGGGTGAGTCCTTCCCGGAGACCATCGGAAAGCGCCAATTCCGTCCGGCGGCGAATTCCTTCTGCACGTCGGTCGAGTCGGGAGAGCAGACGACGAAGGCGGAGCGGTTGGCCAGGTGCTCGGCCACGCCGTTGAACCCGTCGGCCCACAGCGTGCAGTAGCGGCAGCCCCGGCCCATGTTGTGGATCACGATCAGGTCGGACTTTCCGCCGAACAGCTCGCTCAGCTTGACCGGGCCTTCCCAGCCGGCCAGCTCGTAGTCCTTCACCGGCTCGCGCGGGAGGCGCCGCTTCAGCTCCGCAAGACGTTTGTACTGCTCCACCAGCTCCTCTTCGAGTTTCTCGACTTCCCTGCTCAAGACCGCGGTATCCAAGTGCATTTGGCTCCTCTCCGGGGCGCGCCAGTGCGCCGCCTCTGGTCGTCTGGGGTGTGGGAAGAAGCAAAGTCTAGACCGAATCGGAAGGACGAGCCATACGCTTCCGCTATCATGGTCGAAATCATGGCACTCCGCTCCGGACTCTTGAGCCGACTGTTCTATTTCGCGCCCGCAGTTGCGTGCATCGCGCTGGCATGGGCGCTCGCGCTGGGCGCGGCCCCCGCCGCAAAGCGCGCCCCCGCCCCCATCGCCACGTTCGAATCCCACTGGCAGGACGGGCGCGCCGAGCTGGCTGGGTACAAATACCGAGTCACTCGGTACGGCGCGCGCCGCGAAGGGCGCTGCGCGATGATCACGGTCACCGAGCCTTTCAGCGCTTCGAAGTACGTAAAAGTGGACGACCCGACGGCAAACCCCAAGGACACCTTCGAGGCCCTGAAACTGAACCTGGTCCGGGATTTCCAGACCGGTATCTACGACTACCACACGATGGTCTCGCTCTTCACGCGGAGCCGCGACTTCAGTCCCGTCAAGGTGGCCTTCACGTGTGCGGAGTGGTGCGGGCAGGTGTACGAAGAGGAGCAGTTCGAGCCGCGCGCGGTGTCGGGGTTTGTCCGATCCTATTTCGAGGGCGAGTCGAGGACCATCCGGCTCCCCGCGCGCGCGGGCGGGATCACCGAGGACGATCTCTTCATCCTGCTCCGCGGGCTTCGCGGCGACTATCTTCCGCCCGGCCGGACGCGCTCCGTCTATCTCCTCGCGAGTCCCTTCATCCGGCGCCTCACGCACCGATCCGAGGCGTGGCTCGCCGCCGACATCGCCCGCTCGCGCGATCCCCAGCGGGTGGTCGTGCCGGCGGGGTCGTTCCCCGCCATTCTCTACACAGTCAAAATCGAGGACGGCCGCACCGGACGCTTCTGGATCGAGGCTCCCTATCCCCACAGGATCCTCAAGTGGGCCTGGACGGCGGGCCCCGCAAAGGGTGGAGGGAGAATGGCCGGGGACGGGCTGGACGAGGGGGAGCTGATCCGCTCGACGCGCCTCCCCTACTGGCGGCTAAATCGACCCGGAGACGAGCGTTACCTCAAGGGCATCGGCCTCGCGCGTTGACTCGGCCGGCACGTCCGGATAGCTTTGACGGATGCCCAAGGTCCTCCTCAGGTACGTCAATATGGGCTTTGGCTTCGCCCTTTTCCTCCTCGTCGTCATCGGCGTCGTCTCGTTCGTCGCCATCCGTTCCCTGGAGCGAAACTCCGATCGGGTCACGCACACGCAGGAAGTGATGGCCCACGCGTCGCGCGTGGGCACGCTGCTCGCCGACGCGGAGACGGGGCAGCGCGGATTCATCGTGACCGGGGATCCGATGTTCCTCGAGCCGTACGTGACGGCGTCGGGATCCCTTCGCGCCGAGGTGGACACGCTGCGGCAGCTCGTCCGGGACAATCCGCGCCAGCGGGAGCGCACGGCCCTTCTCAGGGAGCTGGCGGCGGAGCGGATGAACGTGCTCGCCGGCGGCATCGAGGCCCGCCGCGAGGGCGGAGCCGACGCGGGCCGGGAGTGGCTCCTCAACAACCGGGGCCGCGAGCTCATGGATCAGATCCGCGCCGTCCTGAGCACGGTCCGGATCGAAGAGGAGATGCTGTTCCACCATCGCAACGAGGCCACTCGCGCGAGCGCGATGTTCGCCAACAGCTTCATCGTTCTCGGGTCGATCGCGGCGATCGTGATCGTGTTCATCGCGAGCGGCATGGTCCGCCGCGACCTGCGCCGCCGCATCGAGACGGAGAGCGAGCTGCGCGAGGCGCACGACCGCATGGAAGAGCGCGTGCGCGACAGGACGGCCGAGCTGGAGGCGGTGATCGAGACCAGCCCGCTCGCGATCACGGCCATCGACCCGCAGAGCAAGATTCTCCTGTGGAATCACGCCGCCGAGCAGACGTTCGGCTACACCAAGGACGAGATGGTCGGAAAGCCCTACCAACCGGCGGATGCCGAGGACCGGAGGCGTTACGAGGAAGCGATGGCCCGGGTCAACGCGGGCGCGCCCCTCGTGGGCTACGAGACCCGCGGACGGAAGAAAGACGGCACGGTCTTCGACGTGGCCATCTACAGCGCCCCGATGCGGGGACCGAACGGGCAGAAGCTGGGCGTGCTCGCGGTGATCGCCGACCTGACCGACCAGAAGCGGCTCCAGGACCGCCTCCGCCAGTCACAGAAGATGGAAGCTGTCGGAAAGCTGGCGGGAGGAATCGCGCACGACTTCAACAACCTCCTGACCGCGATCACCGGCTACACCGACCTCCTCTACCTCCGCCTCCCCGGAGACATCGGGAAGCGGGAGCTGTCGGAGATCCGGAAGGCCTCCGACCGGGCGGCGTCCTTGACGCGGCAGCTCCTCGCGTTCAGCCGCCAGCAGGTGCTCCAGCCGCGGGTCATCAACGTGAACGAGGTGGTCGGGAATCTCAGCGCCATGCTCTCGCGACTGATCGGGGAGGACATCGACCTGGTGGCGTCCCTGACCGAGAAGGCCGGACCGGTGAAGGCCGATCCGTTCCAGCTCGAGCAGGTGTTGATGAACTTGGCGGTGAACGCGCGCGACGCCATGCCGCGCGGCGGCAAGCTCACGATCGAGACGGCGAACGTCGTCCTGGACGAGCTGTATACGCGGGGGCATCCCGACGTGAAGCCCGGGAGCTACGTGATGATCGCGGTGAGCGACACCGGCACCGGCATGGACTCGGAAACGCGGGCGCGCATCTTCGAGCCCTTCTTCACCACGAAGGAGCTGGGGAAGGGCACGGGGCTGGGGCTATCGACCGTCTATGGGATCGTGAAGCAGAGCAACGGGCACATGTGGGTCTACTCGGAGCCCGGCCAGGGCGCGACGTTCAAGGTCTACCTGCCCGTGCACCTGGAGCCCGACGAGGTCCTGCCCGCGCCGCCGCCGGCGCGCGTGGTCCCGCGCGGGGGGGAGACAATTCTCGTGGTGGAGGACGAGGAGTCGCTGCTGAATCTGGTGGCGGAGATTTTGCGCGACGCGGGCTACAACGTGCTGTCGGCCCACGGCCCCAAGGAGGCGCTCCGCATGATCGCGGACCACCGGGAGCCGGTCCACATGGTCCTGACGGACGTGGTCATGCCGGGGATGAGCGGGCGGGAGCTGGCCGACCAGGTGATCGCGGGGCGGCCCGGGACCCGGGTGCTCTACATGTCCGGATACACGGACAACGCCATCGTGCACCACGGCGTGCTGGACGCCGGAGTCACCTACATCCAGAAGCCGTTCACGCCCGACGCCCTGATCAAATGTGTCCGCGAAGTGCTCGACGCCGCCGAGGTCTCAGCGTAGATCCGCGTGGGCGGCGCGGAACTGGGCCGCCTCGGTCGATTCGCGGAGCGCCAGCGTGGCCACGTCGGACCCCGCCGCGATCACCTGCATCACCTCGTCGAAGTAGCCGGTGCCGACCTCGCGCTGGTGCCGGGTCGCCGAGTAGCCGTGCGCCTCGGAGGCAAACTCCGCCTCCTGCAGCGCCACGTACCCAGCCATCCCCTGCTCCTTGTAGGCGCGCGCCAGCTCGAACATCGAGTGGTTCAGCGCGTGGAAGCCGGCCAGGGTGACGAACTGGAACCGGTACCCCATCGCCGCCAGCTCCCGCTGGAACTTCGCGATCGTGGCGTCATCCAGGTTCTTCTTCCAGTTGAACGACGGCGAGCAGTTGTACGCGAGGAGCTTCCCGGGGAACTCGGCGTGCACGCCCTCCGCGAACTTCCGCGCTTCCTTCAAATCAGGAGTGGAGGTCTCGCACCAGAGGAGATCCGCATAGGGAGCGTAGGCACGCGCCCGGGCAATGGCGCAGTCGATGCCGCACTTGATCCGGAAGAAGCCCTCGGGGGTCCTCTCGCCGGTCACGAACTCGCGGTCGCGCGCGTCGATGTCGCTGGTCAGAAGTCCCGCGCTGTCCGCGTCCGTGCGCGCGATGACAAGCGTCGGAACATCCATCACGTCGGCGGCAAGCCGCGCCGCCACGAGCGTCCGGATGAAGTGTCCCGTTGGCACCAGCACCTTCCCGCCCAGGTGGCCGCACTTCTTCTCGCTGGAGAGCTGGTCCTCGAAGTGGACGCCGGCCGCACCGGCCTCGATCATCCCCTTCATCAGCTCGAACGCGTTCAGGGGCCCGCCGAATCCCGCCTCGGCGTCCGCCACGATCGGCGCCATCCAGTGCCGCGGCGCGTCGCCGTTCGCGTGGCCGTTGCCGTTGGCGTGCCCGTTCGCCTTACCGTCCGCCTTGCCGTTCGCGTGGCCGTTCCCGTTTCCGTTCGCGGCGCGAATGCGCTCGGCGGTCTCGATCTGGTCCGCGCGGAGAAGCGCCTGGTTGATGCGCCGCACCACGCTCGGCACGCTGTTCGCCGGGTAGAGGCTCTGGTCCGGGTAGGTCTGCCCCGCCAGATTCGCGTCGGCCGCCACCTGCCAGCCGCTCAGGTAGATGGCCTGGAGACCCGCCTTAACCTGCTGCACGGCCTGGTTGCCCGTCAGGGCCCCCAGAGCGGTGACGCGGTCCTGCGTGTTCAACAGCTCCCACAGCCGCTCGGCGCCCAGGCGCGCGATCGAGTACTCGACCTTCACGGTGCCACGCAGCGCGGCGACATCCTTATCGGTATACGGCCGGACGATCCCTGCCCAGCGGTCGCTGTTACCGGGGTTGCTCGGTGTTGGCTTGATGCGCGATTTGGTCACGGTCATTCTCCTTGGCGCTACCGCGCGGTTTCCAGCAAGGCATAGGCGGGTAGGGTTAAAAACGGCTCGAGCGTCTCCGCGGTGGAAAGCCGCGTGAAGAGAGCCCGTGCTTCTTCAAAACGTCCATCGCGGAACCGCTCCGGCCCTAAGGCGCCGGCGATCCGCTTCATTTCGTCGTCCACGATGCTCTGGAAGAGTTCCGGCGTTACGGGGCGCCCGTCTTCGAGCGTCGCGCCGTGCCGGATCCACTGCCACACCTGCGCCCGCGAGATCTCCGCGGTCGCCGCGTCTTCCATCAGGTTGTAGAGCGGCACGCAGCCGTTCCCGCGAAGCCAGGCCTCGAGGTACTGGATCCCCACGCGCGCATTCAGGCGGAGACCCTCCTCGGTGCGGGTGCCTTCCGGCATCCGGAGCAGATCGGGAGCGTCCACCTGCACGTCCTCCCGCTTCCGGTCGATCTGGTTCGAGCCCTTCATGTGGGCCTCAAACACTTCGCGCGCGATGGGCACCAGGCCCGGGTGCGCGACCCAGGTGCCGTCGTGCCCGTCCTTCACCTCACGCAGCTTGTCGGCGCGCACCTTGTCGAGGGCCCGCTCGTTCGCGTCGGGATCTCCCTTGATGGGGATCTGCGCGGCCATCCCGCCCATCGCGTGGATGCCGCGGCGGTGGCAGGTCTTGACCGCGAGCTGCGTGTAGGCGCGGAGGAACGGCTGATCCATCGTGACCTGCGAGCGGTCCGGCAGGATCGCCTCGGAGTCGTGGGCGCGCGTCTTGATGAACGAGAAGATGTAATCCCAGCGGCCGCAGTTGAGGCCGCCCGAATGGTCGCGCAGCTCCCAGAGGATCTCGTCCATCTCGAACGCCGCCGGCAGGGTTTCGATCAGCACCGTGGCGCGCACCGTGCCGCGCGGCAGGCCGAGCAGCTCCTGGGCGAGGACGAACACGTCGTTCCAGATGCGCGCCTCGGGGTGCGCCTCGATCTTCGGGATATAGAAGTAGGGGCCGCTGCCGCGCGCGAGAAGCTCCTTCGCGTTGTGGAAGAAGTAGAGGCCGAAGTCAAAGAGCGACCCGGGCACCGCCTCGCCATCCACGAAGAGATGGCGCTCGGGGAGGTGCAGTCCGCGGGGGCGCACGAGGAGCGTCGCGACGCTCTCGTTCAGCTTGTAGGCTTTTCCGCTCGTGGGATCGGTGTAGGAGATCTGGCGGCGCACCGCGTCGCGCAGGTTGATCTGTCCCTGGATGCCGTTGTCCCAGGTGGGCGCGTTCGAGTCCTCGAAGTCCGCCATGAAGCAGTCGGCGCCCGAGTTCAGCGCGTTGATCACCATCTTCCGCTCGACGGGGCCGGTGATCTCGACCGTCCGCTTCATGAGATCGGCCGGGATCGGCGCGACCGTCCATTCGCCGGGGTGCAGGTTGTAGAAGGCGAGCGTCTCGCCCGCGGCGAAGTGCACCTGGCGCCGCGCGCGCTTCTCCATCGCTTCCTGAATGCGCGGGCGGAACTCGCGCGTGAGCCGCGCCACGAAGGCGAGCGCTTCCGGCGTGAGAATTTCATCGTAGTGCGGGCGCATCGGGCCTCGCACTTCGATCCCTTCGCGGGTCAGCGTCGAAGCTTCCACCAAACACCTCCTGGCTCTCACGGCAAAGGGGTGGGGCGCGTCCTTCACACCGCCCCACCCCCTCGTTGACGACATTCACTAGATTAGACTCTAGTTCACTGTGAGTCAATAAGTATTTGTGGGAATTATAGTTAACATGATAAGATTTGTACCTGTCTTGCGGTAAATCTGTAAATCTTGTAAACTATCCGTATGGCTCAAGGCTTGGGAAAGCGGATCAGTGCCCTTCGCGCCAAGGAAGGGCTTTCCCAGGCCGCAATGGCCGCCCGCCTCGGGATTTCCGCCTCCTATCTGAACCTGGTCGAGCACGATCGCCGGCCCTTGAGCGCCAACCTCCTTCTCGCCCTGGCCAAGCGCTTCGACGTGGACCTGCGAACCTTCGCGGGGGGCGAAGACTCACAGCTCACCGCCGATCTCCTGGAAGCCTTTGGCGACTCGCTCTTCGAGGCCGCCCCCGTTTCCGAGCGGGACGTGCGGGAGTTCGTGGGCGGCTCGCCCGAGGTGGCGCGCGCGGTGCTGCGCCTGCACCACGCCTACGACGCGGCGCGCGGCTCGGCCGACATGCTGGCCGAGGAAGTGGTGGACCGGCAGGACATGGCCGGAATCGACCGGAGCGGCCCCTCGTCGGAGCTGGTCTCCGACCTCATTCAGCGGCACCAGAACCACTTTCCGGAGCTGGAAGCCGAGGCGGAGCGGCTCCGGAAGGACGCCCGGCTGGACACCGAGGATCTGTTCAGCGGGCTGGCCGATTACCTGGCGAAGAAGCTCCAGATCAAGGTGCGCGTGCTCACGGTGAACGAGATGCCGGCGGCGGTTCGGCGCTACGACCCGGAGCGGCGGGAGCTGTTGATCTCGGAGGTGCTGCGGCGCGGCTCGCGCAACTTCCAGCTCGCCCACCAGGTGGGGCTACTCACCTGCTCCGACACGCTCGACCTCATGTCGCGGGACCCCTCGCTCACCTCGGGAGAATCGCGCGCCCTTTGCCGCGTGGCCCTGGCCAACTACTTCGCGGCCGCCGTGCTCACGCCTTATGAAGAGTTCCGCGACGCCGCCGACAAGCTGCGCCACGACCTGGATCTGCTGGGACACCGCTTCCGCGTCTCGTACGAGCAGGTCTGCCACCGGCTCACCACGCTGAACCGGAAGGGCGCGAGGGGGATCCCCTTCGACATGGTGCGGATCGACCTGGCGGGGAACATCTCGAAGAAATTCAGCGCCACGGGGATCCGGCTCCCCCGCTTCGGGGGTCTCTGCCCGCTCTGGAACGTGCACACCGCGTTCCTGCAGCCCGGCGTGATCCACACGCAGCTCTCGCGCCTCCCCGACGGCACCGCGTTCTTCTCCGTGGCGCGCACCGTCCGGAAGCATCGCGGGGGCTACCGCGCGCCCGACGTCCTCTACTCCCTGCAGCTCAACTGCGACGTGGGCTCGGCGCGGAAGCTGGTCTACGCCGACGGGTACGACCTGGAAAGCGTCGCCGCCTCCACCCCCGTGGGAATCACCTGCCGCCTCTGCGAGCGCCTCGACTGCCGCGCCCGCGCCTTCCCCTCCGTCCACCGGCGTCTCCAGGTGGACGAGAACGTGCGCGGCATCTCGTTTTACGCCCCGGTGAAGGAAGAGGAGTAGCGCGCCGAGCCGCAGCTTAGTCGCGACCCGCCTCGCTTTACTGCCGCGACAATCGCGCGCGGCATGAGATTTCCGTTCCAAGCGACTGCAATCAGACGACGTGTGCGACGCCGCTAATTTTCTTTGGTTCCTCACGCATGCGTGCGCGATACTGCGGCACGCGATGAACGCTATCCAGGTCGACGGCCTTCGGAAAAAATTCGGCGACGTCGTCGCCGTGGACGGCGTGAGCTTCGAGGTGCGGCAGGGCGAGACGTTCGGCCTCTTGGGTCCGAACGGGGCCGGCAAGACCACCACGATCAGCATGATCGTGGGCGCGCTCCGCCCCGACGCGGGCAAGGTGCGCCTGGCCGGCCACGAAGATCCCACGCGCCCGGCGGTTCGACTCCTCGTGGGGGTGGCGCCGCAGGCTCTCGCGCTCTACTTGGAGCTGACAGGCGAAGAGAACATCGAATTCTTCGGCAGGCTCTACGGACTCACGGACGAAAAGCTCAAGGAGCGGGTGGAGTGGGCGCTCAAGTTCTCCGGTCTTCTTGACCGCCGGAAGAGCCGCGTCCACGGATACAGCGGGGGCATGCAGCGAAGGCTGAATCTGGTCTGCGGCCTCCTGCACGACCCGCCCATCGTGGTCCTGGACGAGCCGACGGCCGGTGTCGACCCGCAATCGCGCAACTCATTGTTCGAAAACATCGAAGAGCTGAAGCACATGGGCCGCACCATCCTCTACACAACGCACTACATGGAGGAGGCGGAGCGGCTTTGCGACCGAGTCGCGATCATGGATCGCGGGAAACTCCTCGCGCTGGACACGGTGAGCAATCTCGTGCGCCAGCACGGCGGGCATCCGACCGTGGAGATCGAATTCGAAGACCGCCCATCCGGGTTGGAGGCGCTGGGCGGCGCATGGGACAAGGGCCGGTGGCGGGTGCAGTCGGACAAGCCGGTGCAGGTGCTCGAACGCGCAAGCGCCGCCGGCAGCTTCTCGAACGTGTCCATTCGCCGCGCCAATCTGGAGGCCGTATTCCTGAGTTTGACAGGGCGATCGTTGAGGGACTGAGTGTTGCCGGATGGTGGCGTGGGGTGGTGGAAGTGACCGGGTCACAGGGATGAGCCGCCGGTGAACGCTCTCCTCACGATCGCCCGTAAAGATTTGAAGCTGTTGGCCCG
>JBKJXM010000216.1:0-14761 GCA_046716305.1 Candidatus Eiseniibacteriota bacterium | reverse complement strand
TTCCGGTGCGTTGTCGATCGAACCGTAGTCCCGCACCGCGATCTTCGGATTCTTCTGCGCCAACACCATCGTGATCGCCGCCGTCAACGTCGTCTTCCCGTGATCCACGTGCCCAATCGTTCCCACGTTCACGTGCGGCTTCGTCCGCTCGTACTTCTGCTTCGCCATCGCTCAGAACCCTCCGATTGCCCGAACCAGCATCCCGTGGGCGGGGGTCAGCTGCCTTTCACCTTCGCGATGATCTGCTCCGCCATCGCCGAAGGCATTTCTTCGTATCGTGAGAACTGCATCGAATAAACCGCCCGGCCCTGCGTGATCGACCGGAGCCGCGTCGAATAGCCGAACATCTCCGAGAGCGGGACCGACGAGGCGACCACGCGCGCGTCGGAGCGCTGGAACATGCCCCCGATCCGGCCGCGGCGGCTGCTCAAGTCGCCGATCACGTCGCCCATGTACTCCTCGGGGACGACCACTTCGACGTCCATGATCGGCTCGAGCAGCTTGGGGCGGGCCTTCGCGGCCGCCTCCTTGAACGCCATCGAGCCGCAGATCTTGAACGCCATTTCCGAGGAGTCGACCTCGTGGTACTGGCCGTCGGTCAACGTCACCTTGATGTCCACGACCGGATACCCCGCCATGATGCCGTTCTCCATGGCTTCGAGGATGCCGCGCTCGACCGAGGGGATGTATTCCCGCGGGATCGAGCCGCCCTTGATCGCGTTCTCCCAGACGAACCCGCCGCCCGGCGGCATCGGCTCGAGCGTGATGGAGACGTCCGCGAACTGGCCGCGGCCGCCCGTCTGGCGCGCGAATCGCGTGCGCTGCTCGACGAGGCGCGACACCGTTTCCTTGTACGCGACCTGGGGCTTTCCGATGTTCGCCTGCACGTTGAACTCGCGCACCATGCGGTCCACCAGAATTTCCAGGTGCAGCTCGCCCATGCCCGAGATCAGGGTCTGGCCCGAATCCTCGTCGGTCTTCACGCGGAAGGTCGGATCTTCGTCCGACAGCTTCGCGAGCGCGGTGGCCATGCGCTCCTCGTCCGACTTGGTCTTGGGCTCGATGGCGACCTGGATGACCGGCTCGGGGAAGTGCATCGACTCGAGCACGATCGGGTTTTCCTTGTCGCACAGCGTGTCGCCCGTGTGGACGTGCTTCAGTCCCACGGCCGCGGCGATCTCGCCGCAGTAGACCTCTTCCCGCTCCTCGCGCTTGTTGGCGTGCATCTCGACGATGCGGCCCAGGCGCTCCCCCGACTCCTTGTTGGCGTTGTAGATGTGCGAGCCGGCCTTGATCTTTCCGGAGTAGACGCGGAAGAAGGTCAGCTTGCCCACGTACGGGTCGGTCATGATCTTGAACGCGAGCGCCGAGAAGGGCGCGTCGTCCGAGGCCAGCCGCTCCTCGGACTCGAGCGACTTCGGGTTGGTCCCAATCACCGGCGGCATGTCGCTGGGCGCCGGCAGATAGGCGACCACGGCATCGAGCAGCTTCTGCACGCCCTTGTTCTTGAACGCCGTTCCGCCCAGCACCGGGATGACCTTGCCGAGAAGAACGCCGTGTCGCACCGCGCGCTGGATCATGGCCGTCGAGACTTCCTTGCCTTCCAGGTACGCGTGCATCATCTCGTCGTCGTACTCGGCCACAGCCTCCAGCATGCGGTGGCGTGCTTCGGCCGCCGCCTTCGCCAGGTCGCGCGGGACCTCGCCCTCGGTGTACTTGGCGCCGAGCTCGTCGGTCTCGTAGGTGATCGCCTTCATGTCGATCAGGTCGATCATCCCCGTGTAGACCTCGCCCAGATGGATCGGGAGCTGCAGCGGCACCGCGTTGGCGCCCAGACGGTCCTTCATCATGCTCACGACGAAGTCGAAGTCGGCCCCGACGCGGTCCAGCTTGTTCACGAAGGCGATCCGCGGAACGCTGTACTTATCGGCCTGACGCCAGACCGTCTCCGACTGGGGCTCCACCCCGCCCACGCCGCAGAACACCGCGACCGCGCCGTCCAGAACGCGCAGCGACCGCTCCACTTCGACCGTGAAGTCGACGTGGCCGGGCGTGTCGATGAGATTGATCTGGTGGTTCTTCCAGAGACAGGTCGTCGCGGCCGAGGTGATGGTGATCCCCCGCTCGCGCTCCTGCTCCATCCAGTCCATGGTCGCGGCGCCGTCATGGACCTCGCCCATCCGGTGCACCTTCCCCGTGTAATAGAGGATGCGCTCGGTGAGCGTCGTCTTGCCGGCATCGATGTGGGCCATGATGCCGATGTTCCGCATATGAGAAAGATCGTACAGCCTGGGCACTGCCTAACCGTCCTTATGCCGTCGCTACCAGCGGTAGTGAGCGAACGCCTTGTTGGCCTCCGCCATCTTGTGAGTATCTTCCCGTTTTTTCACCGCGCCGCCTTCATTCTTGGAAGCGGCGATGACCTCGGCGGCGAGCCGTTCGGCCATCGTGTGATCGGGCCTGCTGCGCGAATACGAAATGATCCAGCGCAGGGCGAGCGCGGTGCGGCGGTCCTGACGGACTTCCACGGGCACCTGGTACGTCGCGCCGCCTACGCGGCGCGATTTCACTTCTAGAATCGGCTTCACGTTGTTGAGCGCCGTCTTCAGCACGCTCAACCCGTCCTGGCCGAGTTTCTTCTCGATCTGGTCCATCGCCCCGTAAAAGATCCGCTCGGCGGTGCTCTTCTTCCCCTGGTGCATCAGCGAATTGATGAACCGGGTGACCAGGACGTTGTTGTAGCGGGCATCGGGCCGGACTTCGGCCTTATGGATCTTCGCGGCGCGGCGCATGGCTTACGCTGTTCCCTTCTTCCGCTTGGTGCCGTACTTGGACCGGCTTTGCGTCCGGCCGTCGACTCCCGAAGCGTCCAGGGTCCCGCGCACCACGTGATACCGCACGCCCGGCAGATCCTTCACGCGGCCGCCGCGGATCAGCACGATGGAGTGCTCCTGGAGGTTGTGCCCTTCGCCCGGGATGTAGCAGGTCACTTCCATCCCGTTCGTCAAGCGGACGCGGGCCACCTTGCGGAGCGCCGAGTTCGGTTTCTTGGGTGTAGATGTATAGACGCGCGTGCACACGCCGCGTTTCTGCGGCGCGCCCTTGAGCGCGGGGGAAGCGGTCTTGGCAAGCTGCCGCTTCCGGCCGCGGCGCACGAGTTGATTCAGCGTCGGCACTTAACTTTCTCCATTCCAATTGGTTCCGGGCGCAAAGAACGGCCATTCTATGAAGATCGCCGCTCCCCGGTCAAGCACTTTTTGCCTCTTCCTCGGCCGGAGTGGGCTTCTCCACCTCGTCCTCCTCCTCCGTGATCACCTCGACCCCCTTGTACTTGTTGATGCCGGTGCCGGCGGGGATGAGGTGCCCGATGATCACGTTCTCCTTCAAGCCGCGGAGATGATCGGTCATGCCGAGCACGGAAGCCTCGGTCAGGACGCGCGTCGTCTCCTGGAACGAAGCCGAGGAGATGAAGCTCTGGGTCGACAGCGACGCCTTGGTAATCCCAAGCAGGAGCGGCTGATAGGTGGCCGGCTGGCCGCCCTCGGTCTCCACGCGGATCTGCTCCGCGCGCAGCTGGTTCTTGTCGACCTGCTCGCCCTCGAGGAACGTCGTGTCGCCCGGATCCTCGATCCGGACCTTCTGCAGCATCTGCCGGACGATGACCTCGATGTGCTTGTCGTCGATCCGCACGCCCTGGAGTCGGTAGACCTCCTGGATCTCGTTGACCAGGTACTCCTGCACCGCCTGGATTCCCTTGATCTTGAGCGTGTCGTGCGGGTTCACCGGACCCTCGGTCAAGCGGTCGCCGGCGCGCACCGAATCCCCCTCCTGCACGTGCAGGTGCTTGCCCTGGGGAATGAGGTACTCGCGCGTCTCCCCGTTGTCCCCGACCACGAGCAGCTTCTTCATGCCTCGGCTCACGCCGCCGAACTCCACGCGTCCGTCGATCTCCGCGACCGTGGCCGCGTCCTTCGGCTTCCGCGCTTCGAACAGCTCGCTCACTCGGGGCAGACCGCCCGTGATGTCGCGCGTCTTCGTGATCTCGCGCCGGATCTTGACCAGCGCCTCGCCCGCCGTGACTTCCTGCCCGTCGCGCACCAGAAGCCGCGCGCCGGTCGGGAGCGGATAGCTCGCGACGCGGCGGCTACCCGAGCCGACGATGTCGACGTGCGGATGGAGCACCTTCTCCCGGTCGTCGATGATCACCATGAGGCGGAGGCCGGTGTTCTCGTCCACCTCGTCCCGCACGGTGACCTTTTCCTTGATGTCCACGAAGCGCACCGTCCCCGCCTTCTCGGTGAGGATGGGCGTTCCGAACGAATCCCACTCGAAGAGATCGTCGCCCGCCACGACCGGCTGGTTGTCGCGCACGTGAATCGTGGCGCCGTAGGGCGGCGAGTAGCGGTGCCGCGCCTTGCCGTCAACGCCCTGGATTTCCATCTGTCCCTTGTGGCCCACGACCACCAGGTGTCCGCTCGCGCGCTCCACCAGCTCCAGATCGCGGAAGACCACCTTGCCGGGGGTCTTGGCCTTGATCTTCGACTGCTCGACGATGCGTCCCGCGACGCCGCCGATGTGGAACGTCCGGAGCGTGAGCTGCGTGCCCGGCTCGCCGATCGACTGCGCGGCGATGACGCCGGTGGCCTCGCCCAGGTCGACCATGCGGCCGGTGGCCAGGTTCCGCCCATAGCACTTGGCGCAGATGCCGCGCGCCGCCTCGCACTTCAAGACCGACCGGATCATGACCTTCTCGATCCGTCCGGACTCCTCGATCGCCTGCGCCGCGGCCTCGGCGATCTCCTCGCCCGCGCGCACCACGACCTCGCCCGTGTTCGGATCGATGACGTCCTCGATCACGACGCGTCCGAGAACGCGGTCCTCGAGCGGCTCGATGATCTCTTCCCCTTCTTTCAGGGCGCCGACCTCGATCCCGCTCACGGTGCCGCAGTCGTCGATGTTCACGATCACGTCCTGCGCCACGTCCACCAGCCGCCGCGTCAGGTAGCCCGCGTCCGCGGTCTTCAGAGCCGTGTCCGCCAGACCCTTCCGGGCGCCGTGCGTGGACACGAAGTACTCGAGAACGGTCAGACCTTCCTTGAAGTTATGGATGACCGGCGACTCGATGATCTCGCCGAGTCCGCCCGTGATCTTCTTCTGCGGCTTGGCCATCAGCCCGCGCATGCGGGCGAGCTGGCGGATCTGCTCCTTCGTGCCTCGGCTGCCCGAGTGCGCCATCATGAAGATGGGGTTGAAGCCGTTCCGGTCGGCCGCGAGGCCGCGGAAGGTCTCCTCTTCCACCTCCGTCGTCACGAGCGTCCAGGTGTTGATGACCTGGTTGTAGCGCTCGCCGTCGGTGATGACGCGCTGCTGGTACTGCCGGTTGATGTGCGCGACCTCTACCTGGGCGCGGTTGATGATCTCCTGCTTCCGGGGCGGGATCATGATGTCGTCGATGCCGACCGTGATGCCCGCCTGGGTCGCGTACTGGAAGCCCAACGTCTTCAAGGCGTCGAGGAGCACGGCCGTGACCTTGTCCCCGAGGTTCCGGTGGCAGTCGGCGACGAGCTGCTCCAGGGCCTTCTTGTCCATCTCCTCGTTGGCGAAGGGGATCCCCCTCGGCACGAGCACCTCGTTGAAGAGGACCCGCCCCACGGTGGTCTCCACGCGTTCCCCTTCGATCCGCACCAGGCACGGGTCGTGCAGACCCGCCTGCCGGTGGTCGTAGGCGGCGCGCACCTCGCCCATGTCGGAATAGCGCTTCATCTGCTCCTTGTCCTTGAGCGGGCGCGCCTTGGTCATGTACGCGCAGCCGAGCACGATGTCCTGGCTGGGCGTCGCGACCGGGCGACCGTTCGAGGGAAGCAGAATGTTGTTGGTGGACAGCATCAGCATCCGCGCTTCGATCTGGGCCTCGAACGACAGCGGCACGTGAACGGCCATCTGATCGCCGTCGAAGTCGGCGTTGAACGCCGAGCAGACCATGGGATGGATGCGGATCGCCTTCCCCTCGACCAGCACCGGCTCGAAGGCCTGCACGCCCAGCCGGTGAAGCGTCGGCGCGCGATTCAGGAGTACGGGGTGGCCCTTGATGATGTCGCCCAGGATGTCCCACACCTCGGGACGCTCCCGCTCGACCAGGCGCTTCGCGCTCTTCACCGTCTGCACGAATCCCTTGTCCTCGAGCTTCCGGATGATGAACGGCTTGAAGAGCTCGAGGGCCATGTTCTTCGGGAGCCCGCACTGGTGCAGCTTGAGCTCGGGGCCGACCACGATGACCGACCGGCCCGAATAGTCCACGCGCTTGCCGAGCAGGTTCTGGCGGAAGCGGCCCTGCTTGCCCTTGAGCATGTCGGAGAGCGACTTGAGCGGTCGGTTTCCCTGCCCGCGCACCGCGCGGCTCCGGCGCCCGTTGTCGAAGAGGGCGTCCACGGCTTCCTGCAGCATGCGCTTCTCGTTGCGCAGAATGACTTCCGGCGCCCGGATGTCGATCAGCTTCTTCAGCCGGTTGTTCCGGTTGATAACGCGGCGGTAGAGATCGTTCAGGTCCGACGTCGCGAACCGCCCGCCTTCCAGCGGCACGAGCGGCCGGAGATCCGGCGGCAGCACCGGGATCACGTTCAGGATCATCCACTCGGGGCGGTTTCCGCTCTGGCGGAACGCCTCGACGATCCGGAGCCGCTTCAGGGTCTCCTTCTTCCGCTGCACCGAATTCTCGATCTTGGCGATGGCGCGAAGCTCGGCCGACAGCTCGTCCAGGTCAATTTCCTGTAAGAGATCGCGGATCGCCTCGGCGCCCATCTTCGCGGTCAGCGTGACCGTCTCGTCCTGCGTCAGCTCGTAGTACTCGTCCTCCGAGATGAGCTGCTTCTTCTTCAGGCCGCTCGTCCCGGACTCGATGACCACGTACGACTCGTAATAGAGGACGCGCTCGAGGTCGCGGATGGACATGTCGAGCAGGTGTCCGATGCGGCTGGGCACCGCCTTGAAGAACCAGATGTGCGAGACCGGGACGGCCAGGTTGATGTGCCCCAGCCGCTCGCGGCGGACCTTGGCCTGCGTCACCTCGACGCCGCAGCGGTCGCAGATGACCCCGCGGTAGCGGATGCGCTTGTACTTGCCGCAGTTGCACTCCCAGTCCTTCACGGGTCCGAAGATCTTTTCACAGAAAAGCCCGTCCCGCTCCGGCTTGAACGACCGGTAGTTGATGGTCTCCGGCTTGGTCACTTCGCCGTGGGACCACGACCGGATCGTCTCCGGGGACGCGAGCATGATGCGGATGGAATTGAAGGAGACCCGGCGCCGCATCAGGTCGCGATCGTCCGGCCGCGTCAGCGAGAAGCGCTGGCGCTCGGTCGCGAGAGGGGACTTGATTCCGAACAGTTCCTGCATGGTCGCTTGCCTCCTCGGCTTAAGGCTCTTCCCGGAGCTGCACGTCCAAGCAAAGGCTCTGAAGCTCTTTCACAAGCACGTTGAAGGACTCGGGCGTCGACGGAGCGGGCGGGTTCTCGCCCTTCACGATCGCCTCGTAGATGCGCGACCGCCCCTGGACGTCGTCGGACTTCACCGTGAGAAGTTCCTGAAGGGTGTAGGCCGCCCCGTACGCCTCGAGCGCCCACACTTCCATCTCACCAAACCTCTGGCCGCCGAATTGCGCCTTGCCTCCCAGCGGCTGCTGGGTGACCAGCGAATACGGCCCGATCGACCGGGCGTGGATCTTGTCGTCGACGAGGTGCGAGAGCTTCATCATGTAGATGTAGCCCACCGTCACGCGCTGATCGAACGACTCTCCGTTTCGCCCGTCGTAGAGCACTGACTTTCCGTCCTCGGGCAGGCTCGCGTCCCGGAGGCACGCCTTGATCTCGTCCACGGTCGCGCCGGCAAAGACCGGCGTCGCCATGCTGGTGCCGAGATCGTGGGCGGCCCAGCCCAGATGCGTCTCGAGGATCTGCCCGATGTTCATTCGCGAGGGCACGCCCAGCGGATTCAACACCATGTCCACCGGGGTCCCGTCCGGGAGGTACGGCATGTCCTCTTCCGGGAGGATCTTGGCGACGACGCCCTTGTTGCCGTGGCGTCCCGCCATCTTGTCGCCCACGGAGAGCTTCCGCTTCTTGGCGACATACACCTTCACGAGCTTGACCACGCCGGGGGGGAGCTCGTCCCCGCGCGTGACCTTCTCGATCTCCTTCTCGAGGTTCTTCTCGACCCGGTCCAGCGCGCGCATGGCCCCTTCCATGATGCCCCAGAAGCGCTCGTTCACCTGGTCGTCGCGCGTGATCGAGGTGCGGTACGGGATCGTTTCGAGGGACGCCTTCTCGAGGAACTCCTCGTCGATCTTCTTTCCGCTCCGAACGACGGCCTTCTCGTCGTCGCCCTCGATCCACTTGTTCACGTATTCCCCGAGCAGCACGCGGGAGACTTCCGCGGCGCGCGTCTCGAGGACCCGGTCCCGCTCCTTCTTCGATTGGCGGCGGAGCCGGTCGATCTTCCGCTTCTCCTGCTTCTTGGTCGACTCGTCCTTCTCGCGGCGGCTGAAGACCTTGGTGTCGATGACCACGCCGTCCATGCCCGGAGGCGCCTTCAGCGAGGCGTCGCGCACGTCCCCGGCCTTTTCGCCGAAGATGGCGCGCAACAACCGCTCCTCGGGGGTGAGATCGGTCTCGCCCTTGGGCGTGACCTTCCCCACGAGGATGTCGCCCGCCTTCACGCGGGCCCCGATCCGCACGATCCCTTCCTCGTCGAGGTTCTTCACCGCCTCCTCGCTCACGTTCGGGATCTCGCGCGTGATCTCCTCGGCGCCGCGCTTGGTGTCGCGCACCTGAAGCTCGAACTCCTCGATGTGGATCGAGGTGAAGCGGTCGTCCTTGATGAGCCGCTCGGACACGAGGATGGCGTCCTCGAAGTTGTATCCGCCCCACGGCATGAAGGCGACGAGCACGTTCGCGCCCAGCGCCAGCTCACCGTTTCGGGTGGCGGCGCCGTCGGCCAGGAGCTGCCCCTTCTTCACGCGGTCTCCCTCGTTGTCGAGGGGCCGCTGGTTCAGGCAGGTGTCCTGGTTCGAGCGGCGGAACTTGGTGAGCTTGTAGGCGTCCACGCCCGCGAGCTCGGAGTAATCCACGGTACGCGCCTTCCCGTCGGGCTGGTCGTAGCGGACCAGGATGCTATCGCCGCTGACCGCCTCGACCGTTCCCGGCCGCTTGGCGAGAATCAGGGCGCCCGAGTCCTCGGCCACCTTCCCCTCCAGACCCGTCCCCACCAGCGGGGGCTCGGTGAAGAGGAGCGGCACGGCCTGGCGCTGCATGTTCGAGCCCATCAGCGCTCGGTTTGCGTCGTCATGCTCGAGGAACGGGATCAGGGCCGCCGCGGGCGAAACGAGCTGGATCGGCGAGATGTCCATGTAGTGCACGTTCTGGGGCTCGACGAACGGAAACTCGCCGCGCTCCCGCACCGTCTGGGCGCCTTCCAGATGCCCGTCTTCGTCCACGGGCGCGTTCGCCTGCGCGATCTTGTACTGGTCCTCCATGTCCGCCGAGAGGAAGTTCACCGTCTTCTTGTCGACGGATCCGTTCTTCACCGGACGGTACGGCGTCTCCAGAAAGCCCAGGTCGTTCACCCGCGCGTAGGTCGCGAGCGAGGAGATGAGCCCGATGTTCGGACCTTCCGGCGTCTCGATGGGGCACATGCGCCCGTAATGCGTGTAGTGCACGTCGCGGACCTCGAACCCCGCGCGATCGCGCGTGAGCCCGCCCGGCCCGAGGGCCGAGAGCCGCCGCTTGTGCGTCAGCTCGGCGAGCGGGTTCGTCTGGTCCATGAACTGCGAAAGCTGGCTGGATCCGAAGAAGCTCTGGATCACGGCCGAGATGGTCCGCGCGTTGATGAGGTCGTACGGCGTGACCTGGTCGGCATCCTGGAGCGTCATGCGCTCGCGGATGATCCGCGCCATGCGCGCGAGACCCACGTTGAACTGGTTCGCGAGAAGCTCGCCCACCGCGCGCACGCGGCGGTTCCCCAGATGGTCGATATCGTCGGTGGTGACGACGAGCCCCGGAATCTCCGCGCCCAGCCGGAGCGTGCGGAGATAGTTGATGATGACCAGGAAGTCCTCGGGACCCAGCGTCGTCTGGCTGTCGTCGGGAATCGTCAGCCCCAGCTTCTTCCGCTTCTCCTTGGGACCCAGCAAGAGGTCGTGCGGGAGCTTGCGGTTCAGCTTGTAGCGGCCGACCTTGGCCAGGTCGTAGCGCTTGGGGTTGAAGAACAGCTTCTTCAAGATGTCCCGCGCCGTGTCGGCGCGCGGCGGCTCGCCCGGCCGGAGCAGGTTGTAGATGCGCGTGAGCGCCTCCTCCTCCGTCTTGGTCGAGTCCTTCTTCAGCGTGTTGCGGAGGATGTCCGCCTCGTCGCGATGCGGGATCACGAACGTCTTGACGGTGGAGAAGCCCGCTTTGCGCAGCCCCTCGATCCGCTCCATCGTGATGATCTCGTTCGCCTCGAGCAGGACCTCGCCCGTCTTCTCGTCCACCACGTCCTCGGCCGCGACCTTGCCCAGCGCGTCCGGCTCCTTCTTGGAGCGCGCGCCGCCGATCTCCTCCTCCTCGGTCTCGAAGAAGAGGTCGAGGATCTCCCGGTCGGAGACGTAGCCCAGCGCCTTCAACAGCACGGTCACGGGCAGCTTCCGCTTGCGGTCGATGTGGACGTACATGATGTCGTTGACGTCCAGGCTGAACTCGACCCACGAGCCGCGGTACGGAATGATGCGCGCCGTGTACAGCTTCTTGCCGCTGGGGTGCATGGTCTCGTCGAAGAACACGCCCGGCGACCGGTGGAGCTGGCTGACGATCACGCGCTCGGCGCCGTTGATGATGAACGTCCCCTTGTCGGTGATGATGGGGAGCTCGCCGAGATACACCTCCTGCTCGATGATGCTCTTGTCCTTCCGACCCTCCTCGGTCTCCTCGCGCACGCGCAGGCGGAGCGTGGCCTTGAGCGGGACCGAGAACGTCAGGTCGCGCTCCTGGCACTCGTCCACCGAGTACTTCGGCTCGCCGAGGTCGTAGCGCACGAACTCCAGCGAGAAGAACTCGCGCGTGTCGCTGATCGGAAAGACGCTATGGAAGACCTCCTGAAGCCCTTCGGTCTTACGCTTCGTCGGGTCGATATCGGCCTGCAGGAAACTCCGGAACGAATCCAGCTGGACGTCGAGCAGGTTGGGAATCTGAAGATCCCAATCCCGGTCGATCTTGCTGAAACTCCGCCGCTCCTTGCCGCGAATCGGTTTCACTCGATCTCACCCTTTCGGTAACGCCCGCTACAGAACAACTCGGAGGACCCGCCGGCCGGCTACTTGACCTGGACCGTCGCTCCGACTTCCTCCAGCTTCTGCTTCACGGACTGAGCTTCCTCCTTCGAGACCTTCTCCTTGACTGCCTTCGGCGCGCCGTCGACCAGGTCCTTCGCTTCCTTCAGACCCAGACCGGTCAGCTCGCGGACGACCTTGATCACGTTGATCTTCTTGTCGCCGGCCGCCATCAGCACCGCGTCGAACTCGGTCTGCTCTTCGACCGCCGCCGCCGCGCCGCCGCCCGCTCCGGGCATGGCCGCCATCATCGGCATGGCCGCCGTGACGCCGAAATGCTCTTCCAGCTTCTTCACCAGGCCCGAGACTTCGAGCATGGTCATTCCTTCGAGAAGTCCGATGATCTGCTGATCCTTGGTTCCTGCTTCCACGTTACGTTCCTCCTCCGATCCGGATTCGGGGCGCCCGCGCGGGGCCTACCCCTCCTTCTTCTTTCCGATGGCGTCGATGACTCCCACCATTTGCCGCAGCGAGCCCGAGAGCACGCCGACGAAACCCTGCATGGGGGAACGAAGCGCACCGATGAACTGGCCCAGAAGAACCTCGCGCGGAGGGAGCTGGGCCAAGGCTTTGATTCCGTCCGGACCGTAGATCTGGCCGGAGACGTACGCGGCCTTGAGGGCCGGCTTCTCGAATTCCTTCGCGAAGTCCGCCAGGACCTTCGCGGCGCTCACCTCGTCCGCTCCGAACGCGATGCCGGTGGGGCCCTCGAGGTACTGATCGAGCGCCTCCACCCCGTTCGCGCGGAGCGCGAGCTTGGTGAGCGTGTTCTTCGCGACGCGGTACTCCACCTTCGCGTCGCGGAGCCGGCGCCGCATCTTCGTCGCCAGATCCACGTTCATCCCCTGAAAATCCGTCAGGTAGATGGACTTGGACTGCGCGATGAGCGCACTCAGCTCGGTGACGTTCTGTTCCTTTTCAGCGGTCGCCATGGACGTGAATTCTCCTGGAGCGGCTCAGCCGACTCCGGTTCTAAGCCTTCAGACTCGACTGGAGCGCGACGGGATCGAGCCGGACCGGCGGACCCATCGTGGAGCTGAGCGTGACGCTGCGCAGATACTGGCCCTTGGCCGCCGGCGGCTTCAGACGGAGGACTTCACGCAGGAAGGCCCGGACGTTGGCGACGAGCTGCTCGTTGCCGAAAGACGCCTTGCCCACGGGTGCGTGGAGGTTGCCGGCCTTGTCGACGCGGTACTCGATCTTGCCGCCCTTCACTTCGCGGACGGCCTTCGCGATGTCCATGGTGACCGTGCCGCTGCGCGGGTTCGGCATGAGCCCGCGAGGGCCCAGCACCCGTCCCAGCTTCCCCACCTCGCCCATCATGTCGGGCGTGGCCACGATCACGTCGACGTCCACCCACCCCTCGTTGAGCTTCTTGATCCACTCTTCCGAGCCGACGAAATCCGCTCCGGCCTCCCGGGCCTCGCGCTCCTTGTCGCCCTTCGTGAGGACGAGGACGCGAACGGTCTTTCCGGTGCCGTGCGGGAGCACCACGGTGCCGCGCACCTGCTGCTCCGCGTGGCGCGGATCCACGCCAAGCCGCATCGAGACCTCGACGGTCTCGTCGAACTTGGCGGTGGAGGCCTTCTTCAGCCGCGCGATCGCGTCCGTCAGGTCGCCGAGCTTCTCGGCGCCGATGGCTTCCTGGGAAGCGCGAAATCTCTTTCCGATTCGCATGCGCGCCCCCTATCGCTCGACGTCGATGCCCATGGAGCGCGCGGTTCCTTCGACCATCCGGATCGCCGCCTCCAGGTCATTCGAGTTCAGGTCGGGTTTCTTCAGCTCGGCGATCTCGCGCACCTGCGCGCTGGTGACCTTGGCCACCTTGTTGCGGTTGGGCTCTCCCGAACCCTTGGCGAGCCCCGCGGCGCGCTTCAAGAGCACCGAAGCGGGCGGAGTCTTGGTGATGAACGTGAACGAGCGGTCGCTGTAGACCGTGATCACGACCGGGATGATGAGCCCCGGCTGCCCCTGCGTGCGCGCGTTGAACGCCTTGCAGAACTCCATGATGTTCACGCCGTGCTGTCCCAGCGCCGGCCCGATGGGGGGCGCGGGAGTGGCGTTGCCGGCGGGCACCTGGAGCTTGACCAGCGCCTGTACCGGTTTGGTCTTCGCCATTCGTCATCCTTTCCACTCGCGGAGACGCATCCCCGCTCCCACGTCGCGTGGTGGCGCGGCGGGCAAGAGGCCCGCCGAGAACCGGTCTAGACCGGCTGTACTTGAAGGAAATCCAGCTCGACGGGCGTCGCGCGCCCGAAGATCGACACCATCACCTTGACCTTCTGCCGCTCGGGATTTACCTCGTCCACGACGCCCGTGAAATCGGTGAACGGACCGTCCACCACCTTCACGTGCTCGCCGGACTTGAACGGCACCTCGGCGGCGCCGCGCATCCGGCCGCCGGCCTCCATGTGCCCGAGGATCCGCTTCACCTCCGCCTCGCGAAGGGGGATCGGATCCTGGCCCGAGCCGACGAAGCGCGTCACGCCGGGGACGTTCTGCACCACCAGGCGCGACTCCATGTCCAGGTTCATCTCGACGAGGACGTAGCTGGGAAACGTCTTTCGCTTCGACGTGATCCGCTTTCCGTCCTTCATTTCGGCGAACTCCTCGGTGGCGACGAGGATCTGGCCGAAATGGTCTTCCAGCCCCGCCGCATGGATCGCGCGCTCGAGGTTGGCCTTGACCTTGTTCTCGTGGCCCGAGTACGTGTGGATCAAGTACCAGCCCATCGTTTTCCCTTCCGTCTTCCCTTCCACGTTCCCTTCCACTAGCCGAGCATCCGGATCAGCGCCTCGAAGGCCAGCGAGAGCACGCGATCGACGATGCCGATGAAGATGGAGACGACGATCACCATCACGATGACCACCAGCGTCGACTCCTGCAGCTCCTTCCGGGTGGGCCAGGAGACCTTGGACATCTCGACCCGCACGTCCTTGACGTACTCGGTCAAGGCGTTGATCGGGTTCGGCCGGACGACGTTCTTTTCAGTTGTCGGTTCCGCTCGCACGGATGCTCCCTTTCCAAAACGTGGCAGGCCAGGAGGGATTCGAACCCCCGACTCCCGGTTTTGGAGACCGGTGCTCTAACCGGACTGAGCTACTGGCCTACCCAGACTCCGGGCCGGTGTGCTACCGGGTTTCTTTATGGGGCGTATGCTTCCGGCATCGTGGGCAGTACTTCTTCCATTCCACCCGGTCCGGATGCTTCCGCTTGTTCTTGGTGTTGGAGTAGTTGCGCTCCTTGCATTCGTTGCAAGCGAGCGTGATGAGGTCTCGCATGATTTACTCCACAATCTCCGCGACGACGCCGGCGCCGACAGTGCGGCCGCCCTCGCGGATCGCGAAGCGAAGCTCTTTCTCCATCGCGATCGGCGTGATCAGCTCCACCGACATCTCCACGTTGTCCCCC
>JBKJXM010000215.1:0-2719 GCA_046716305.1 Candidatus Eiseniibacteriota bacterium | reverse complement strand
TTCACCACGAACCGGATGCGCGGGTGGGCCCGCGCCCGCTTCAAAAAATCGACGCGCGACTTGAACCGCGACGACCGATGCAGCAGCGTCACGTCGCTCCCCGCCTCGGCGCAGAGCAGCGCGTCCTCCACCGCCGCTGTTCCTCCTCCCACGACCGCGACGGGACGCCCCGCGAATCGCATGCGGTCCCGGTTCGCGGAGTGGCTCACGCCGCGCCCCTCGAGCGCGTCCTCACCGGGAACGCCCAGCTTCCGGCGTCGTAGTCCCATCGCGAGGAGAATGGCCCGTCCGCGGAGCTTCTCCCGGCCGCGCTCCACGCGCAGCTCGCGCTTCGCAATCCGGCGCACCGGCTCGCCCACCAGGATCTCGAGGCCCGCGCCGCGCGCGTCGGCCAGCGCCACGCCGGCGAAGCGCTCGCCGTCCCAGCCGAACGCTGTGAGATAGTTCGGGATGGCGGCGTGGATATCGTGGAGTTGTCCGCCGGGCTGGATATTCTGCTCGAGCAGGACCGCCGAAAGACCGAAATCCCGGAGCCAGAGCGCGGCCGACAGCGCCGCGGGGCCCGCGCCGACGATCAGGACGTCGTGGCGTTTCCGGGACATACCGTCTCTGCCACTTCCCAATACGTCTTCGGCGTGAGGGGTCCCAGTCCATGGCGCTCGCTCAGCATCGCGAGGCAGCGCTTCCGCTCTTCCAGCCGGCTCAGCTGGAGCGCGCTGTGCGCCCCCGCATGGATCAGCACGGTGGCGGTGATCCCGGGGGAGCGCACGATCAGGCCGCCCTTCTTCGCCACGCGCGTCATCCACTCCCAGTCCTCGGAGCAGGTGAACGCCGGGTCGAACTCGCCGAATCCGGCGAAGGCCTGGCGCCGGATGAGCATCGTGCTCGGCGGGATGTAATCGTCGCGCAGGAACACCGAGAGGTCGAAATCGCGGGCGATCACGCGCTCGTCGCCGTCGTCCTCGCGGCGGAGACGCACGTCGGTATAGGCCACGTCGATCTTGGGATCCCGGTCGAGCGTGCCGGCCAGACGGACGACATGGATCCGATCCCAGCGGTCGTCATCGTCCAGGAGCGCCACCGCGTCTCCGCGCGCCAGCGCCACGCCCTCGTTGCGCGAGTGCGCGACGCCCTGCGCCTCGCCGTCGCGCTCCACCAGGGTGGTGGGAAACTCGAGCCCTTCGATGGCCGCGCGCACTTCCTCCGGGAACGGGTCCCCTCCGTCGCGCACCAGAACCAGCTCCAATTCAGGGTGTGTCTGCTCGCCGGCGGAGCGGAGGGCGTGGATCAGATACTCGGGGCGATTCCGGGTGAGGATGACGATCGAGACGGAGGGCACGTTTGTCCTGCGGCCGGAGGCCCGCTACCTGCGGCCGCGCGGGCCCGGAACACCGACGGGCATCGGCGCGCCGCGGTGCGCTTCCGTGACCAGGCGGGCGCCGGGGCCACTCCCGCGCAGCTCCATGCAGAAATGCCGCCCCACGATCCGCACCGAGAGGCCGAGCGGAGCCAGGTCGCGCTCGATGGTGTCGGCGAGGGCTTGCGTCATGCTCTCCTGGAGCCGTGGCACCAGCGCCAGATCGCGCAAGCTCCGCGCGAGCGCGCCCGCGCCTGCGATGCGCTCGGCGGGGATGATCCGCACGTACGCGTCTCCGACGTAGGGGACGAGATGGTGGGGGCAGAGACCGTAGAACGAGATGGAGTCCATCCCCACGATCTCGTCCGGCCGCCCGCGGTAGGGGATCGGCACGATGGTGGGAGCTGGGCTGCGGAGCCCGGCGGTGCGCTCGACCAGAAGCTCGGACAAAAGCGCCGCCGTGACGGCGTACTCGGGGTCTTTGTCGGAATCGACGCCGATCGAGGTGAGGTACTTCTCGAGGGCCTCGACGTCCGGACCCTGGACCTTCGCGTCTTTCATAGCCCGAGGGCTCCCGAGGCGCCCTGGAGCGCCGTGAGCACCGTGCCCACGTGCTCCTCCAGCGGCACACCCAGCTCGGCGGCTCCGACCTCGATGTCTTCCCGGTTCACGCCGCGCGCGAACCCCTTCGATCGCATCTTCTTCACCACCGATTCCGCCGTCACCTCGGCCAGCGTCTTCTGCGGCTGGACGAGGGCGGTCGCGGTGATGAGCCCGCACAGCTCGTCCACCGCGAAGAGCGCCTTCGCCATCGACGTGGTGCGCGGCGTGCCGGAGTAGCTCGCGTGGCCCAGGATCGCCTCGATCATCTCGCGCGGGTAGCCGCGCTCCTCGAGGATGCGGCAGCCGACGAAGGGATGCTCGGCGGGGGTCGGGTGCTTTTCGTAGTCGAAGTCGTGGATGAGACCGGTCACGCCCCACAGTTCCTCGTCGCCCCCGAGCTTCCGGGCGTAGGCGCGCATGGCGGCCTCGACGGCCAGGGCGTGCTTCCGGAGTCCCGGGGTTTCCGTGTGCTCGTGGAGAAGGGCCAAGACCGAATCCCGGCCCGGAGCGCTGGGAGCGCTGGGGCTGTTCGAGGATGTCCGGGGCGCGGTTTCCACGCGGCGGATTCTACTACAGCTTCCGCGTGGCCGCCCTGCGCTGGTCTACAGGCTCTTCTTCGTGATCACCGTGGCGCGGAGAAGGGTGATGGACTCGGTTCCCTGCACGGGCGTGAGGCTGCTCGTCGTGTCGAAGGTGATGCGGACCCCGATGTTCACCTTGTCCTGGACCATGGCATGCGCCAGGGAGGCCGCGGTCACC
>JBKJXM010000214.1:0-3888 GCA_046716305.1 Candidatus Eiseniibacteriota bacterium | reverse complement strand
AAGGGCGCCCGGTTCTTCCTCGGCGGCCGTCACGGCGGGGAGGTACATCCGCTCCACGTACTCCTTCATCATGCGGCGGGCCGAAAAGGCGGGGGTGAGGGTCTGCATCGCCCGCCGCACGACCCGGAGCCACCCGTGCGGCACTCCCTCGGCGTCCCGGTCGTAGTAGAGCGGCACGATCGTTTCCTCCAGCACGCGGTAGAGCGACTCGGCGTCGCGCGCGTCCGCGGCAGCGGGATCGGGCTCGTCCACCTCGTCCGATCCGGCCGCCGGCCCGAACGCCCACCCGTTCCCGCCGTCGTATCCCTCCACCCACCACCCGTCGAGGATGCTCGCGCTGGGCACGCCGTTCAGGCCGGCCTTCATGCCGCTGGTGCCGCTAGCCTCGAGCGGGGGGCGCGGCGTGTTCAGCCACACGTCCACACCCTGCACCAGCCAGTGCGCCGAGTGCATGTCGTAGTCCTCCAGGAACGCGATGCGCCCGGCCGTCTCGGGGTCGCGCGCCGCGTGGTAGACCGACTGGAGGATCTGCTTCCCGTTCTCGTCGGCGGGGTGCGCCTTTCCGGCAAAGATGAGCTGCACTGGGCGGCGCGGGTCGTTGAGGAGCCGCTTCAGGCGCTCGGGATCGCGCAGGATCAGGTCCGCCCGCTTGTAGGTGGCGAAGCGCCGCGCGAACCCGATCGTGAACGCGTCGCGGTCGAGCAGCGACCCGAACGCCACCGTCTGCCCGGGCTCCACGCGGTCCACCGACCATCGCTTCCGGATCCGGTCGCGCATGTACTGGAGGAGCGCCTCCTTGAGCGCGCGCCTCGTGAGCCACAGGTCGTTATCCGGGAGCGCATCGGCCGCGGCCGCCCACAGATTCGGGTCGTCGTGCCGGGCCAGCCAGTCCGGTGCCAGCCGGCGGCGGTGGAGCCGGCTCGTTTCCTGGGCGGTCCAGGTCGGGACGTGCACGCCGTTCGTGATCGACGCGATCGGGATATCTTCCTCCGGGGTGCCCGGCCAGAGCGACGTCCACATCCGGCGCGAGACTTCTCCGTGACGACGGCTCACCGCGTTCACGCGGCCGCTCAGGCGCATCGCGAGCACCGTCATGTTGAACGCGCCCTCGTGCTCGGCGAGCGCGAGGAGCCTGCCGCGGAGGGAATCGATCGGCGCGCCGAAGCCCTCGACCCGAGCGAGCTGTGATTCCACCATCGACACCGGGAAAGCGTCGTGGCCCGCGGCCACGGGCGTGTGCGTGGTGAAGATCGAGGCGGCGCGCACCTCCGCCACCGCTTCCTCGAAGCTCCGCCCCGCCGCGATCGCCTCGCGCGCGCGCTCCATCATCATGAACGCGGTGTGCCCCTCGTTCGCGTGCCACACGGCCGGGTTCTTCCCCAGCGCTCGCAGCATCCGCACTCCCCCTATACCCAGGACGATCTCCTGGAGCATGCGAACGTTGTGGTCGCCGCCATAGAGCCGCGCCGTCAACTCGCGGTCCCAGGGGGCGTTCTGATCCAGGTCCGTGTCGAGGAGATAGAGCTCGGTCCGCCCCGTGCGCACCAGCCACGCTTCGACTTGGACGATGCGGTCGGGCAGCGAGAGCGGAATCGTGACCGGCTTCCCGTTCGCCGCGAGCACGCGCTCGACCGGAACCTTGTCCCGGTCGATCTGCTCGTAGATCTCCTCCTGGCGCCCTTCCGCGTTCACGCGCTGGCGGAAGTACCCCTGCGGGTACATGAAGCCGATCCCGACCATCGGGATGCCGAGGTCGCTCGCCTCCTTGGCGATGTCGCCCGCGAGCACGCCCAGGCCGCCCGCGTAGAAAGGGAGCGAGTTGTGGACGCCGTATTCCGCGGAGAAGAAGCCGACCAGCTTGTCGCACAGATCGGGATGGTTCTGCGAGCACCAGGAGGGGCGCCCGGCCAACGCCTGGTCCAGCGCCGCGATTACCTGGTCGTAGAGACGCAACGTGTCGGGATCGGCGGCGACCTGGGCGAGCCGTTCGGGAGTGATCTCCTGGAGGAGACGGATCGGGTTGTGCCGCACTTCGCGCCAGAGGGGGGCGTCGATTTTCCGGAATAGCTCGCGCGCCTCCGGATTCCAGCTCCACCAGAGGTTCTGGGCCAGCTCGGAAAGGCGGGCGAGGCGTGGGGGCATCTGCGGCAGCGAGGTCACGCGGTCCGGCGGCTCCGTTGTGGGCTCATTCTCGATGGGTTCTCGTCACGGTGGAGTACCCCTTGTAGACTATCGCGATGCGCGCGTCGACGGTTTTCCCAGGCGGTGCGGCGGCCCGTTGACGCGCCGGCGTTTGCGCTGTTTGGCGCGGGCACCGCGTCGATGACCCGCCGCGCGGCGGGACTGATCCTCCATCCCACGTCGCTACCCGGACCCGGATTCATCGGCGACCTGGGCCCCGAGGCCGACCGCTTTCTCGACTGGGCCGCGGCAGCGGGCCAAACGATCTGGCAGGTACTGCCGCTGGGCCCGACAGGACCCGGGAATTCGCCCTATTCCGGCATCTCGATGCGGGCCGGAAATCCCCTGCTCATTCACGCGGCGCCCGGGCAAGGGCCTCATCAGTATGCCACTGACGGGGGCGTGAGTGAGAGTGCGCCGGTGGGAGTGGTCGGCCGGGTCGACTATGTGGCGGCCAGGTGGGAGAAGGATGCCCAGCTCCGCGCCTGGTGGGCGCGGTTCCCCGAGAGCGCGGCGATGCTGGCGGGGTACGAAGCGTTTCGCCACGACCCGCGCCAGGCGGAGTGGCTGGAGGATTGGGCGCTGTTTGCGGCGCTTCGGCGGGCGCGTCACGGAGCACCCTGGACTGAATGGGAGGCGCCGCTCCGGCGCCGCGAGCCCGCCGCGCTCGAGCGGGCGCGCGCCGAGCTTCGCGACGAGATGGATTTTCAGACTTACGTGCAGTTTCTCTTTTTTTCCCAATGGGACCGCGTGCGCGAGGTGGCGCGCGAGCGGGGGATCGCGGTGTTGGGGGACCTCCCGTTTTATCCCGCGCTCGACAGCGTGGACGTCTGGGTCGCGCCGGAACTGTTCTGGCTGGATCCGGATGGGCGTCCGACAGAGGTCGCCGGCGTGCCGCCCGATTACTTCAGCGCGACAGGCCAGCTCTGGGGGAATCCACTCTACCGGTGGGACCGGATGGAGGCGGACGGTTACGCATGGTGGGTCCGGCGGATCCGGGCCGAGCTAGAGCGCGTTGATTTGCTGCGCCTCGATCACTTCCGCGGGTTCGCTTCGTTCTGGGCGGTGCCTGCCGACGCGACGACCGCGGCGCCAGGACACTGGGAGCCGGGCCCGGGAATGAAACTATTTCGCGCATTGCGCTCGGCGCTCGGCGAGTTGCCCCTGATCGCGGAGGACCTGGGAATCGTCGGGGAGGACGTGCACGCGCTCTTGCGCGATACCGGATTTCCGGGGATGCGCGTCCTGCAGTTCGGCTTCGATTCACCCGACAGCCACCACGCGCCGCAGCGCATTCCCGCGCACTCCGTCGCCTACACCGGCACGCATGACAACGACACCACGCGCGGATGGTTCGAGAAGTTGCACGGCGAGGAGCGCTGGCGCGTGCTGGAGGCGGTGGGCGGCGACGACTGGACCGACCCGGCCGACGTCGTCTGGGGGCTGATCCGGTTACTCTACGAGTCCGCGGCCGAGCGGGTCGTCCTTCCCGTGCAGGACGTGCTCGGGTTGGGGAGCGAAGCGCGGATGAACACGCCATCCGTGCCCGAGGGGAACTGGGAGTTTCGGCTGGGGAATGGCGCGCTCACGCCGGAGCTGGCGGAGCGGCTTAATGGTGTCTTTGGTAGGCGCCCTCCCAAATCTTGATCTCAGCCTACTCCCGCTCCGCCCGCGCGGTCTGCCAGGCGTGCAGCACCAGCGCCACGG
>JBKJXM010000213.1:0-3033 GCA_046716305.1 Candidatus Eiseniibacteriota bacterium | reverse complement strand
GTTTCTTTGGACGTGCGCGTGGGCGAGATTTTTGGGATTGCCGGCTTGGCGGGTCACGGGAAGCTGGGGATCGCGAACGGGATCATGGGGCTTTATCCCGCGTCGGGGCGGGTGGTTTTGAATGGGGAGCCGTTTGCGTTGAACGACTCTCGCGGGGCTTTGGAGCGCGGGTTGGCGTTCGTCTCCGAGGATCGTCGCGGCGTCGGGCTCTTGCCCGACGAGTCGGTGGAATTGAACATCGCGTTGTCGGCGCTGGAGGCGCAGGGGCGGTTTTTGCGGCGGTTTCCTGTGCCTGCGTTGCGCCCTTTGGACCAGAAGGCGCTCCGCGCGCACGCGACGGAGATGATCCGGCGGCTGGACATCCGCACGACCGGGCCGACGCAGCAGGTGCGCCGGTTGTCGGGCGGGAATCAGCAAAAAGTGTGCGTCGCGCGCGCGATGACTTTGTCTCCGCGGGTCTTGTTCGTGAACGAGCCGACGCGTGGCATCGACGTGGGCGCGAAGGAGCGCGTGCTGCAGATTTTGGCGGGATTGAACCGCGACGACGGCGTCACGCTGGTCGTCACCTCGTCGGAGCTGGCCGAGCTTCGCTCCATGTGCGACCGGATCGCCATCATCTACCAGGGACGCGTGGCCACGATCCTCCCCCCCGATGCGCCCGACGCCGCGTTTGGCCTCGCGATGGCGGGCGAGACCGCCGCCGCGTCGGGGGTCGCGTGAGGGCGGGCGCGTGGGGGTGATCGACCGCTTCCGCGGCGCAGTCCGCGAGATGGGGGTGCCCCGCCTCCTCATCGCGGGATTCGTGGTGGTCCTCTTCGCCACCGCCATCGCCACGCACATGGACATCGGCGGCCTAGTCACCGACTCCATCGTGCGCGTCGCGCGTAACGGAATTCTAGTATTGGCGCTCCTCCCCGCCATCCAGGGAGGCCTCGGACTCAACTTCGGACTTCCCCTCGGCATCATCTGCGGCCTGGTGGGGTGCGTCATCGCCCTGAACGCGGGGATTCCCGGCATAACCGGGTTCCTCGTCGCCTGCGGCATCGGGACCGCGCTCGCGGTCCCTGCGGGCGCCGGCTACGGCTGGCTTCTGAACCGCACGCGCGGCCAGGAGATGATGGTCGGAACGTATCTGGGCTTCGCCGCGGTCTCGGGGATGTCGATCTTCTGGCTGCTCGCCCCGTTCACCAATCCCACGCTCGTGTGGGCCATTGGTGGCAAGGGACTCCGCACCACGCTTAGCCTGGACGACAGCTTCTCGAAAGTGCTCGACCGCTGGCTTCAGTTCACCGTGTTCGGCGTGACGATCCCAACCGGCGCGCTCGTCGTGTTCCTGGTCATGTGCCTCCTGGTCTGGTGGTTTTTCCGGACCCAGATGGGGATCACCATCGCCGCCGCCCGGTCGAACCCGCGCTTCGCGCGGGCGGCGGGCATCTCCGACACGCGCACGCGAGTTCAGGCATCCGTCTTGAGCACGGTGCTCGCGGCGATCGGCATCGTGGTCTACAGCCAATCGTACGGCTTCGTGCAGCTCTACACGGCGCCCCTCCTGATGGCCTTCCCCGCCATCGCGTGCATCCTGATCGGCGGCGCGTCCGTCACGCGCGCCACCGTCGCGCACGTGATCATCGGCACGTTCCTCTTCCAGTCCATCCTGACCACCGCGCTCCCGGTGACGAGCCAGGTGATCGAGGGGGACATCTCGGAGACGGCCCGCCTCATCATCCAGAATGGGATGATTCTCTATGCGCTGACACGCATGGGGAGCGAGCGGGCGTGACGAGGGGCAAGGGTGCTGTGGGTCGTAGCGGTGAGCGCGGATGACGGCGCCGGAGAAACGCCGCCGCACCGTCGGCTCGACCGTCGCGAGCCAGGCCGTCCCGATTCTCTTTGTCGTCCTCTGTCTGTTCGGAATCTGGGTCGCCAAGATCACGCCGGCGTTTCTGCTCGGAGAGCTGACCGCGCGCGTGGGTCGAAACTCCGTGCTCGTGCTCTCGCTCTTGCTCCCGATCCTCGCGGGCTTGGGTTTGAATTTCGGCATCGTGATCGGCGCCATGGCGGGACAGCTCGCCGCGATCCTGATCGTCCACTGGGGCGGAAAGGGGATCCTGGGCTTCACAGAAGCCTGGCTCCTCGCGACGCCGATCGCGGTGCTTTTCGGGCTGGTAACCGGACTCCTGTTCAACAAGGCCAAGGGGCGCGAGATGGTGACCGGCCTGATCGCCGGCTTCTTCGCGAACGGCGTCTACCAGCTTTTCGTCCTGTTCGCGCTGGGGTCCTTGATCCCGTTCAACAACCCGGCGATGGTGCTGCCTCAGGGTTACGGGCTCCGGAACACCGTGGACCTGACCTCGATTCAGTACGCCGTGGACAACCTCGTCGCCCTGCCCGTGACCTTGGAGGGAGTCGTGACGCGCGTCCCGATTGTCACGTACGCGGTCGTGCTCGCGTTCTGCGCCTTCAATCTGATGTTCTTCCGCACCAAGCTCGGTCAAGAGCTCCGCGCCATGGGGCAGGATCCCCACGTGGCGGCGATCGCGGGCATCAACGTCGACCGGAATCGGTTGATCGCGACCATCCTCTCCACCGTGTTCGCGTCGTGGGGACAGCTCCTATTTCTCCAAAACATCGGGACGCTGAACACGTACAGCTCCCACGAGCAGGTGGGAATGTTCGCGATCGCGGCCCTGTTGGTCTCGGGGGCGACCGTGACGCGGGCGACCGTGGGCCAGGCCATCCTGGGCACGATCCTCTTCCACACGCTGTTCATAGTGTCGCCGCTGGCCGGGAAGGCGTTGGCGGGCGATGCCCAGATCGGGGAGTACTTCCGGGTATTCGTCGCCTACGCGGTTATCACCGTGGCGCTGGTGCTGCACGCCTGGCAGACCGCGCGGGCGGAGCGGGAATAGGCTGAGATCGAGCCTCATATCCGGCCCTCACCCATTCGTCGGTGCCCGAGCAGCAGCCATCGAGCCAAGCCGCTCCGCCAGCTCCGGCGTGAGCGCGCCATTCCCCAGCCGAAACTCCCAGTTC
>JBKJXM010000212.1:0-4248 GCA_046716305.1 Candidatus Eiseniibacteriota bacterium | reverse complement strand
TGACTCTGCCTCGCCTGCGCCAGATTCACTTCCGCGTTCAGAAGATCGAGGAACGTCCCGGCGCCCAGCTCGTAGCGGCTCTTCGAGAAGTTGTAGTCCTCTTCCGCCGAGGTCAGACCCTCGGCCGCGACGGCGATCCGCTCGACGGCCTCGCGAAGGCCGAGCCAGGCCCGCTGCACTTCCACCGCCACGTCCAGCTCGAGCTGCCGCCGGCTCGCTTCCGCTTCCGCGAGGACCCCCTTCGACTGGCGGATGTTCCCCTCGATCGCGAGGCCGTCGAAGATCGGCATGGACACGCGCAGCTCGCCCTGCCGCTGCGTGGAGGATCGCTCGTCCTCGATGGTCCCCGTGCCCACGTCGATCTCGTCGGTCGTCTTGAAGCGCACGGCGCTGTAGGAGCCGGTCAGGCGCGGCAGGCGAACCGCCCACGCGCTGAAGGCGCCGGACCGCGCGGCGCGCTCGATGTCCTGGGCGCTCGCGAGGCGCGGACGGTGCAGGAGGGCGCTCTCCACGGAAGCAGCCGAGTCGGGTATGACCACGCCCTGCTCGAGTATCGGATCGACGGAGATCGACGTTCCGGGCGGGAGCCCCACGACCTGCTTCAGGCGTTCGGTCTGGATCTGCACCTGATTGTAGGCCTTGATTCGGTCGAGCTGGGTCTGCGCGCGGCGGGCGCGCGCCTTGAGCACGTCCCCGCGGGCGACCGTCCCTACCTCGAAGAGGGCGTTCGAGCGGGTCTCCTCGTCGCGCGACAGGCGCTCGGTATCGCGCGCGACCTCGGCCAGGCGCGCGGCCTTCAGTAGCGTGAAGTACTGCTGCTTCACCCGGAACACGACGTCGTTCCGCATTTCCGCCTCGCCGTGCTCGGCGCTTTGCTTGAGCCGGTCCTGGCGCCGCTTCTCGCTCCAGCCGGGAAGGCTCACGATGTTGGTCTCCACCGACAGGTCGACCGACTTCTGATCCGCCAGCGTGAGGAAGCCGGGCACCACGGTGGTGTCGACCACCACGCCGCGGAGAGCGCTGTCCTTCTGCGGCCAGAAGCGGCTCTGCGCGGCGCCAACGCTGACCGATGGGAGCAGGCCGCTCCACGCCGAGAGAGCCGAGCCGCTCGCCTGGCGGGTGCGCGCGCGCGCGATGCGCACGTCGCCGTTCCGCTCCAGCGCGGTCGCGACGCAGCGGGCGAGGCTCCACCGCTCGCCCACGAGCACGGGGGGCGGCAGCGAATCGACCGCCGAGCCGCGCACCGGGGCCTGTGCCAGCACCGTCTCCGCGGCGGGAGCCTCCGCGGCGCGGACGGGTGTGGCGGCCAGGAGGACGGCGGCGATCGATACTGCGGCTAGACGGACGAATCCCGGCGCAAACGGCATTCCTCTCCCCCTCGAGACGGTGGTGCGGACGATGATCGGTACCCGGACCCCTTCAGTACGCCCGGACGGCGTATTCCGTTTCACGGCGGCGAGAGTCGCTCACCGGTTGGCGGTGAGGATCACGGCGAGAAGCATTCCGGGAATCACGGCCAGCACGCCGAACTTGAAGCTCCGCCGCGCGTAGGCGCTCACGCCGATCGCGCAGACGGCGTTGCTCCAGAGGAACAGCGGGTCGGTCAGGATGTCGAGCGCGCGGATGGGAAAGCCCGTGGCGTCCGGGAACAGCACACCCACCCCCAGCCGCACGTCGAACGTGCGATTGGCGAGGATCAGCGAGACGCGCACCAGTTGATCCACGATCTGGACGATCCCGGCGTAGACCGCGGCGGAAAGGTAGTGCGCGAAGCGAAGCCGGCCCCCCATCATGAGATTGCCCATGAAGAAGAGCAGGGCGGCCCCGCACAGGACACCGATCGCCGTGGCGAAGGGGGCCGTGACGACGGTGGTGAGCAGGCCGCCTGTCCCCTCGAAGAAGTTCGACACCGCCTCGATCTGGGCCGGATCCTTCCCCTGCTCCTCCATCTTCGAGATCGTCTGCTCGGCGATGACGCCCGAGTAGAAGAGCGCGAGCGCGATCCCCGTCTGGATCACCAGCATGAGAGCCAGCGCGAGCCGGAAATGGGGGCGATCGCGCATCGCTTCGAAGGTCCGGCGAGGATGGAGGAAGACGCCGACGATGGCCTGGAGCGCGCCGGGGCGCTCTTCAGGTACCACGCTCTGTTCGGCGGCCGCGGGTCCGCCGGCCGTCACGCGCTGCTCGGTATCGTCCATCGTCGTACCCCCGGGTGGATCCATGGCGCGGCGCCCGACGCTCGGCAAGGGTGCGCCCGGTCACGCGCCCACGCGTTCGCGCGACGGCCGCGAGGGCTGCCGGCGGCTGCGCTCATTAGTGGAATCCCTTGAACGGCGGGAGGTTGTGCCCGGGGCACGGCCATAGAATCTAGGCGCACCCCGGGGACCTGTCAAGCGGCGCGGGATTCGCGAGTTAGAGTACGAAGTTGACCGGGATCTCCACCCAGACCGGGACGACCTTTCCATTCATCCGGGCTGGCGTGAAGCGCCAGCGGATCAGCGTCTCTCGGGCCGCGACACCGAGCCCCTTGTTGCCGCTTATGTAGCGCACGTCCTGCACGCTGCCGTCCGCATCGACGAGCAGCCTCATCACCACGCGACCGGTGATCCCGGCCTCTCGCTCGAAGTCCGGGTACCGGGGCCTGGGCGCATCGATCGGAACCGGTGGCACCTCGACGCTTCTCGCGTCGTAGATGACATTGGCGCGTGGCTCTCCGCCCGGATCTCCAGCGGTACTCGTCTTGCCGGGACCGTGGACGTCCGTGCCCGGAGTCGTTCCCGGGCCTTCATTCCATTTGAGGTCTTTCGGGATCTCCGGCTTCATGCGGTCCACTGGCACGACGAGCCCGTTCTCGTCGTCGCGGGGCGCTGGCGTTTGCTTCGTGGGCGCGGCCGGTGGCGGCGGCAAGAGACCGGGAATGGGTGGAACGAGGCTGACAGGAGTCTCGTTCAGCCGCACGATCCCCTCGTCCCCCCGGCTCGCCATCCAGAGGACCGCGGCGAGCAGGGTCAAATGGAGCGCGCCGGAAAGAAGAAGCCCGCGGCGCAGGAATCGGCGCGAGCGGGCCCGGAGATCGTCGAGCGGTGCGGCTGTGGAGCGGGAGCTTCCCACTACAAGGAACGCGGCGGCCATGGCGTCCACCCTTTCAAATCCGGCTGCGCGGCGGGCGGGGGGAGGCCTGCGGTGGGGGCTCCGCGTCTAGAAGTGGAAGTCTACGGGCACCTCGACCCAGACGGCGACGGGCTTGTTGTTGCTCAGCGCCGGCTTGAACACCCACTTCATGACCGCACTCTTCGCGGCTTCATCGAGATACGTCACGCTGCGGGTGACCTTGATGTTCTTCACGCGGCCGTCCTTGCCGACCAGGACGTGGAGCACGACCCGTCCCTGGATCTGGGCCTCCCGCGCCATGTCGGGATACACGGGCTCGACGCGCGTCACCGGCGACGGCGGGTCCTCGTAGTAGACGAACTCCCCCTCGGCCGGCAGGTCGTCCCCCCTGATCACGATCGAGTCCTTCCCCGCCGTGCCCAGCCCGACCGGGGAGAGCGCCTGGGACAGCTCCTGCTGCGTCATGATCGTCTGCTCGGGCGCCTGTGCGTCGGGTACCGGCACCGGCACGCCGATCGTCGGCTTCACGATCGCCTGGTCGAGCGGAACCACGGGCGGCGGCGGCGCGTCGGTGAGCGGCGGCGGCGGCGGCAGGGTCTCCATCCGGATCACGCGGCCCGTGTACGCGGCCTCGTCCTTCGGGCTATAGAGCTTGGACGCCAGATAGAAACCGATCAGGGCGAGATGGGCCGCGATGGAGATGATCATCGCTTTCTTGAAGATTTGCTGCGATCGCGCCTTCAGGTCCGCGGCCCCCATCGGGACGCGGTCGAACGTGCTGGCCCGGGTCGCGCTCATAGAGATTGGACCTCTTGCTTCTCCTTCGGCAGAAGCGGCGCGAGCGAGAACCGGTTCAGCTCCGCGAACTGGAGCTGGTCGATGAGGTTCACCATGTACTTGTACTTGACCGAGCGGTCGATCTTGACGAGCACGACCAGCTTGGGATTCTTCTTCCCTTCCGTCGCGAACGTCTTCTCCAGAGTTTCGAACTCGGCCTTCTGGAACGGCGACTCGCCCAGCTTCCAGTAGGCGCGCACGCCGTCCTGGGTGGTGTCGGCCGGGGCGAGGACCCGGAGCGTCATGACGTTGGATTGCGCGATCTCGACCTTGGCGTTGGGATCGGGCGGCAGGTTGATC
>JBKJXM010000211.1:0-2553 GCA_046716305.1 Candidatus Eiseniibacteriota bacterium | reverse complement strand
GGACGATCATGTCCGGGTTCATGGCCTCGAGGTTCCGCGCCGTGTCGAGGAGGGTCTCGCCCTTCTGGACGCTGGCCGTGGCCGTGGTCACGGTCAGGCTGTCCGCGGAGAGCACCTTCTGCGCGATCTCGAAGGAGGCCCGCGTGCGCGTGGACGCTTCGTAGAAAAGGTTCACGACCGTCTTGCCCCGGAGGGCCGGGACCTTCTTGATCGGCCGGTCCAGGACTTCGCGCAGCCCGTCCGCGGTGTCCAGGATGGCCGTGATGTGGGAGGGCTCGAGGGGCTCGATGCCCAGGAGGTGTCGGTGGGGATAGCCCCCCCTCACCGCCGCCTCGCCGGCGGCGTCCTCTTTTTTCCTCCGGGCCGGGGGGCGGCACGGCGGCGCGGACGGCCGGACCGGACCACGACCTTCTCGAGAAGCACCACCCGGTCCTGGCCGTCCTCCTCCATGAGCTGCACCTGGACGATCTCGTTCTTCGTCGTGGTGAGAGTGCGGCCCACGTAGTCGGCGTGGAGGGGCAGCTCCCGGTGGCCGCGGTCGACCAGGACGGCCAGCTCGATGCGCGCGGGCCTTCCGAAATCGATCAGCTCGTCCAGGGCGGCGCGGACGGTGCGGCCGGTGTAGAGCACGTCGTCCACCAGGACCACCGTGCGGGCGTCGATGGAGGTCGGGATGTCGGTCCCCTTCAGGACAGGGTGGGCCGCGATGGTCGTGAGGTCGTCCCGGTAGAGCGTGATGTCGAGGGCGCCCACGGGCGGGGCCGGCCGGTCGGCGGCCGCGGCGAGCAGCTTGGAGAGGCGCCGGGCCAGGGGCACGCCGCGCGTGTGGATCCCCACGAGCACGGTGTCCGAGAGGTCCGGCTGCCGCTCGAGGATCTCGTGGGCGATGCGGGCCAGCGTGCGGCTGAGGCGCGCTTCGTCCATCAGCTCCTGGCGCTCGCGGTAACCCGCCGGCTCCCCCACTACTGTCCCACCCTCCCGCCGTCCGGGATCGGCCGCTCGGGCATCAACAGGACCTGCTCGCCCTTGCCGTTGTCCACGGCCAGGACGAGCACCTCGGAGGAGAACCCGCCCACCGTGCGGGCGGGGAAGTTGACGATGGCCACGACCTGGAGTCCCACGAGGTCGCCCGCCTCGTAGAGGTCGGCGATCTGGGCGCTGGAGGTCCGCGTCCCCGCGGAGCCGAAGTCGACGCGCAGCGCGTAGCTCGGCTTCCGCGCCCCCTTGAGCGCCTCCGCCGCGACCACGGTGCCGACGCGGATGTCCAGCGTGAGGAGGTCTTCGACGGTGGCCAAGGCGGCCCGGATCGTACCCGAGGGAACGCGCGCGGCCAAGCGCGGCCGGCCGCGGCCCCAGGCTCAGGGACCCTCCTCGGGAAGCGGGGGGAGCCAGGAGTCGGGATCGGCGGCGGTCGGGGTCACGGCCAGGCTCTCGTAGCTCGGGATGAAGGTGACGGGATGGCTGCGCGTGAACTCGTCCTGGAGCATCTCGGTGAGGATGCGCCCCTCCATGTCCCGCGCGACGGGGAGGCCCATCAAGTACAGCATGGTGGGCGCGAGGTCGAGGACGGAGGCGCTCATGGTGGCCCCGGGCCGGATGCCGTCCCCCACCGCCAGCACCAGGCCGTCGGGGGCGCCGGCATGGGTGCCGCTGACCCTGGCCTCGCCCAGCATCGCGCTCCAGGCCCGGCGCCAGGGTGGAACCGGCTCCATTCCGTATCCGGAGACCACGAGGAGGATCTCTCCGGGCCGCAGGTGCTCGGCCAGGTCCGCCACCGCGCGCCCCACCCAGGAGGTGTAGGCATCGCGCACGCGCCCGTACCGCCGGCGCTCGTCGGGGCGTACGTCGCCAAAGGCCTCGGGCTCCGCGTAGCGGGTGAAGGTGTGCCCCACCACGTCGAGGCCATAGAAGTAGGTCGCGAAGAACGGGGGGTCGTAGGCGGCGCGCAGCGCGGCGCCCACGCGCTGGTACGTGAGGTCGGGAGCGAGGGCGCGCTCCACGAGCTCCCTCCGCCCGGCCACGTCGTCCTCCCCCGGCGCCGTCAAGTCGACGAACTCGCCGATGAGCCCTCGGTCGACGTCCCCGGGCAGGACGATCCGCGCGCGGGCCTCCGCGGCCACCGCCTGAGGATGCACGGCCTCCTCGGCCCGGGCCTGAGGCGCCAGCACGTGGAGGTACGGCGAGATCATGAACGCCTCCACCCGATCCGGAGGATGCGTGGCCCACACCCGGACCACTCCGGCCGGGATCTCGAAGGCGTTGAGGACGTTCCAGAAGGCCTGGCGGCGGCGGGAGGCGGACGTCACCGGCGACCGCGAGACGAGAGTCGCCCGCTCCAACAGCGTCACGAAGGCGCCTTTCGGGAGGAGGTCGTAGGTCGTGCGCGATCCGCGGAGCCGATAGCTGCCGAAGCTCTTGATCCCGTGGTCCCGCGGAAGGCGGCCGGTGAAGATGGTCGTCCAGATGGGCGGCGCCTCCGTCGGACGCAGGGTGGCGAGCGGTCCGTGAGCGCCTCTCCGCAGCATGGCCGCGAAGCCCGGCAGCTCCCCGCGC
>JBKJXM010000210.1:0-5249 GCA_046716305.1 Candidatus Eiseniibacteriota bacterium | reverse complement strand
GCTCGGTGCCGGAGGCGCGAACTTGAACCCAACCATCTTCCCAGAGGTATTTATCGCCGTCCAGCGTATTGCGCTCCCCGTCCGGGAAGGCGTCCCGGAGCGACACCTCGAGCGCCGCGGGGTCCTGGATGCGGAGGTCCAGCTTCCGCTTCACCATGACGAGCGGCCATCTCCTCCCGGACGCGGCGGGAGAGAGGACGTGGATCCGCGGCCAGCCAGTCGAGCGCGATGGCGGCAGCCAGAAGCGCGTCGCGCGTGGCGTGGAGCGCCGGGTAGATGACCCCGCCGTTTCCCTCCCCGCCGATCACGCCGCCCCGGCGCAGAAGCTCCTCGGCCACGTGCGCCTCGCCCACGCGGGCGCGGTGCACGGGCGCGCCGCGGCGCTTGGCGATCGCCTCGATCCCCATGGACGTGGACGCGTTCACCACGACGGGTCCGACGCGGTGGCCCAGCGCCCAGTCCACCGCGATCTGGAGCGTCCGCTCCTCGCCGATCGGCCGCCCCTCGTCGTCCACGATCGCAAGCCGGTCGGCGTCGGGGTCGTTCGCGAAGCCGATGTCCGCGCCGGAGCGGCGAACGGCTTCGCCCAGCGCGCCCAGGTTCTCCGGGAGCGGCTCGGGAACGCGCGGGAAGCGCCCGTCGGGCGTGCAGTGGATCTCCGTCACCTCGCATCCCAAAGCACGGAGGATCGCCGGCGTGGCGACCGAGCCCGCGCCGTTCACGCAATCCACCGCGACCTTGAAGCGGCGCGCGCGGATTCGCTCCACGCCGAGACCGGGGAGGGCGAGGATCGCGTCGCGGTGGCGGGCGATCGCTTCCAAGTCAGCGCGCACCGAGCCAACGTGGTCGTGTGTGACCCAGGGGAGTCCGCCCTCGCGCACGCGGCGCGTCACCGCCTCGGCCTCGGCGGGCGTGAGGAAGGTCCCGCCGGGGCCGAAGAGCTTGAGCGCGTTCCAGGGAGCCGGGTTGTGGCTGGCGGTGATCGCCAGGCCGCCGGCAGCGCCGTGGTGGCGGATCGCGTAGAGGATGGTCGGCGTGGGAGCGACGTCCACGTCCACGACGTCGTGACCCGCCGCGAGGAGCGCGGCGATTGCGGCACGCGACACCCAGGCGCCGCTGGGGCGGGTGTCGCGACCCACCACGACCGTGCCGCGCGGAAGCAAAGACGCGTGCGCGCCGGCCACGCGGAGCACGATTTCGGGCGTGAGCCGTTCGCCCACGATCCCGCGGACGCCTGACGCGGACACCATCAGGCCTTCCAGCGGGTCGTGGGGAGCGGATGCGGTCGGGATCTTGCTCCCGCCGGCGCCTCCCGACGTCTGCGGCGCCGCGCGGCGGTGGGTTGTCATGCGGCCTGACCGTATTGGGGGAACGGCCGTCCCGAATCTGGAGCTGGTGAGCGGAATCGAACCGCTGACCTACGCATTACGAGTGCGTTGCTCTACCAGCTGAGCTACACCAGCCCGAGGTGCAAAACCGCGGCGCGCCGCGGTGGCAAACGTCAAATATGGTGCGACCCCGCAGAATCGAACTGCGGACACCCGCATTTTCAGTGCGGTGCTCTACCAACTGAGCTAGGGTCGCGCCGGTCGAAGAAAATACCACGGGCGGCGCATGTTGGTCAACCGCTGGGCCATGCGGCTGCGGCGGGCTAGGCCATCCGGCGGCGGCGGTCGTTCTTCCCTCCGGTCCGCCGGTCGGGGCGCGCGCGGCGGTCTTGATTCTCGCGCACGGGCAGGTAGATGGTCACGATGCTGCTCCAGTCCCCCTCGCTCCTCGCCCGGATCTCCCCGCCGTGCTCCCGCACCATCTGGTAGGCCACCGCGAGGCCCACGCCCGCGCCGTAGCGGCGCGACGTGGAAAAGGGGACGAAGAGCCGGTCGAGCGTCTCCCCCGCGACTTTCGGGCCGTCGTGCGCCACCTCCGCCTGGACCACGCCCACGCCGCTCCGCGTCTCCACCCGTACCCGGCCGCCGCTGGGGACCGACTGGAGCGCGTGGCGCAGCACGTTCGAGAGCACCTGGCGGATCTTGTCGGGGTCGATCAGGAGGCTCGGAAGGTCCGGACCGAGACGCTTCAGGAGCCGGACGCGGCGGCGCACCAGCTCCTCCGATTGAAGCTCCAGCGCCTCCTGCACCACCGTGTTCAGGCTCTGGAGCTTCAGGCGCGGGCGCGTGAGCTGCGCCAGCGCGATCTGCTCGGCGAGCACGCGCTCCAGGCGGTCCGCCTCGCGCAGGATGATCTCGAGGTACTCGCGGTTCTCGTCGGTTTCCGGGAGCGCCTTCAACACGCGCTTGGCGAATCCGGAGATCGCGGAGACGGGGTTCCGGATCTCCTGGGCGATCTGGATACCCCGCTCCCCCACCACGGCGATCTTCTCCACGTGGCGGAGCTGCGCTTCGGAATCGCGGAGGCGGCGCTGGGCGCGGTGCACCGTCTCCAATCCCGCCTCGCGCAGGCGCGCGAGAGAGGCCACCGCGGCGGCCAGGATCCCGAGCCCCGCGTCCTCGGTGTCGTACGGGAGCGCGGCCGGCTCCGCGCCGGCCCGCGTCTCGCGCACCAGGAGGAACGTACCCCAGTGGTTGTCGTCCACGCGGAGCGGCACCGCGAGGGCCGAGCCCCACGCTTCCGGCAGCGCGCCCGAGAAGCGGGGGTCGTGCGCCAGGGAGTCGAGGAGCATCGGCTTCGGGTCGGCGTCCAGCCATTGGCGGAACGTCTCGCCCAGCTCGCGCAGCTCGGCTTCGCCCGTGTCGGGCCGCCCCACAATCGCGGCCACGGTATGCGGGCCCTCCTCCGACTTGGTCCACGCGATCGCGTGGCTCGACTCGGTCGCGTCGGCGAGCACGCGGAGCGCGGCGTCCAGGCTGGGCTCGGGGCCGGCGGGCTTCAGGAGCGAGGCGAGCAGATCGAAGAGGGCGCGGAGCCCTCCCCCGCGCCGGCGCGCCAGGTCGACCAGGGCCGCGCCTTCGAGCGCCATCCCCGCCTCGGTGGCGATCGCCATCAAGAGCTCGATCTGGTCCGATGTCCAGCCGCCCATGCCGGCGGCGGCCGAGACCACGAGCACCCCCCGCACTCGCTCGCGTCCGAAGACCGGCAGGATGGCCGCCGGGCCGTCGGGAAGATGCTCCACCAGGAGCGTCGGGAGGCGGAACTCGCGCCCCGGGTTTCCGACCACGGTGGTGCGTCCGTCGAACACGGCGTCCGAGAGGAGATCCCGGTCCTGGTCCATCGGGAGCGGCGCCTCGCGAAGCCGGCTGAACACCTCGGCGTCGAAGGCTCCGCCCGCGGCGAGAAGCTCCACGTCGAGGTAGCCATCCCGCTCCGGCACCGGGATCCCCATGTCGGCCCGTCGAAACGCGCATTCCAGCCGGAGCGCGGTGCCGTCGGAAGTGACGTCGAAGTAGAGGATCGTGTCCACCTGGTCCACGAACGCGCCCGCGATGGCCGCGGCCAGGACCCGCGCCGTGCGCCGCATTCCCGAGGCCGCGTGCAGCAGCGGGAGCGCGCGGAGGAGGGTGGAGGCCGTCTGATAGCGCGACTCCTCGTGCTCATCCGCCGACAGCGAAGGCGACGGCGCGCCCGCACCCGAGCCCGACCCGTTCGCCTCGGTGAGGTGAAGGAGAAGGCCCAGCGTGGGGAACGCGCCCGCGCCTTCGGAGGGAGGGCCCAGTCGCTCGACCGCCCCGCGCATGCGCGCGCATCCGGTGCAGTCGTGCGTGAAGCGCGCCTCGAACGTGGCGCGCGGGTCGAAGGGGCACGGCGGGGACTCGAGGTAGCACGACCCGCCGACCACGCGGGCGGCCGAGCCCAGCTTTCGTGCCGCGAAGCGCTTCCACGCCGCCACCACCTGCGACTCGGCCTGCGCCGCGTCGCCGTTTCCGCTCCCCACCCGCCGCTTCGCTCCCATCGATCCCTCCCGTGCCGTGGCGCGCGCCGGGCACACGCCGGCCGCGGGGCATACCTACAGGTTGATTTACGGCAGGGGCGCGACTATCTTGAGGTGGGATCGTGGCCTTAATTCGTTGAAAACGGGAGGGTTACAAATGGACGCCAAACGCCCCCAGCAGCCGCCGCAGCCCACCCAGATCAACGTGGAGCTGGGGGAGCGCGAAGCCGAGGGGATCTACTCGAATTTCGTCGTCATCGGGCATTCCCTGTCGGAGTTCGTGCTCGATTTCGCGCGGGTGCTCCCCGGAACGCCCAAATCGAAGATCTTCGCGCGCATCGTGATGACCCCGCCCAACGTGCGAGGGCTGTTGGCGGCGCTGGAAGACAACGTGAAGAAGTACGAGGCCCAGTTCGGCAAGATTCCGACGATGAACGCGGCGGAGAACAAGGGGATCGGCTTCACGACGTAGACGGTGTGGCTCCCGCGGCGGCGGGCTCGCGCCCACCCGCGGATGTGATCGCCGCGGCGCCCGCGGGTGGCGGTGTCTTCCAGCGCCGGTGGATCCAGTACCAGTGGTCGGGACGCTCGCGAATCCCCGCCTCGATCTCGGCCGTCAGCTCCCGCGTGAGACGCGCCGTCTCTTCATCCTCGGACGCGCCCGGCCGGGGCACGAGGACGCGCCGGAGCCGCGCGCGGAACTTTCCGCGGCCGGTCCGCTCCATCAGCGCGATCCCTATCGGGGATCCGGTGCGTGCCGCGAGCCGCGCCGGGCCCGTGTGCGTGGACGCGGGCCGCCCAAAGAAGGGCACGTGGATTCCCGCTCCCCGCGCGTCCTGATCGGGAAGCATCCCCAGGAAGGACCCCTCCCGAAGCGCCCGGAGCCCGCTCCGCATGCCATAGCCGATGGTGAGCGGCTCGATGCCCACGCGCCTCCGCATCTCGTTCAGATACACGTCCGCTCCCGTGTTGGTCTGCGCGGGGAGCAGGTACTTCACGCGACCCGCGCCCATTCCGGACGCCGCCAGCCGCATCCCGAACGCCGCTCCCAGCATCTCCCAGTTTCCGAAGTGCGCCGTCACCATCAACGCGCCCTTTCCGTCGCGCGCCCGCTCGAAGATCGGCTCCCATCCCTGAAATTCGATCCGCGCGAGAATCGCGTCGGCGGAGTGCGCGGGGAGCGCGAGGAATTCGAAGAAGGTGCGGCCGAGCTGGCGGAAGGCTTCGCGCGCGAGCGCCTCCGGTCCCGCTTGGTCGCCCAGCGCGCTCTGGATGTTGGCGATGGCGATGCGGCGGCGGCGGCCGAGAAGACGGAAGACGAGTGCGCCCGCCGCTGCTCCCGTATCGCCGGCGCGCTCGAAGG
>JBKJXM010000209.1:0-9922 GCA_046716305.1 Candidatus Eiseniibacteriota bacterium | reverse complement strand
CGGCATCTGGCCGCCTTCGAACCAGCGGGCCACCTTGCCGCCCGAGCGGGCATGCTGCCCCTTGTGGCCGCGCCCGGCGGTGCCGCCCAGACCCGATGCCTGGCCCAGACCGCGCCGCTTGGAGCGATGACGCGCGCCCTTGGCCGGCTTCAGCGTGCCGAGTCCCAGGGTGCGGACGCGGGGCGCTGCCGTCGCGGTGGCGGCTGCGCCTGCGCGCTTGGTCGTCTTGGAGCCCTTGGGGGCGGCCTCGCCGCGCGCGGGCTTATCGCCCTTGCGCACGCTACGACGCGACGGCATCACGCACCCCCTTTGTCAGCGCTCGCCTTGTCGGCGGCCGTCTTCTTGTCGGCGGCGGTCTTGGCGACTTTCGCCTTGGACGCGGCGGTGTTGACGCCCGTCCTGGCGGCGCTCAGCTTGGCCGTGCCGGCCTTGGGGGCGCCCGTATGGGCGGCGCCGGTCCCGTCGTGGGAATCGACGGCCACCAGATAGGCGACGGTCGCGATCATGCCGCGGATCTGCGGCGTGTCCGTGTGGACCACCGTGTCATGCGGATGCCGTAGACCCAGCGCCGCGAGCGTCCGCTTGTGGCGCTCGAGGCACCGGATCTTGCTTTTCACCTGTGTGATCTTAAGCTGGGCCATTTTTGTCCACCACTTTGCGTCGAATGCCCAACAGCTCGTCCACCGTCTTTCCGCGCATCGCGGCCACTTCGCTGGCGCGCCGGAGCGACTGCAGTCCCACCACCGTCGCGCGGACCACGTTGTGCGGATTCCCCGAACCCAGCGACTTCGTCAGGATGTCCTGGATTCCGGCCGCCTCGAGCACGGCGCGGATCGCGCCGCCCGCGATGACTCCGGTACCGGCCGTCGCGGGCTTCATGAGCACCCGTCCCGCGCCGAAATGGCCGATCACTTCGTGAGGAATCGTGGTCCGGATCATCGGCACTTCGAACATCCGCTTCTTCGCGCCCTCGCCCGCCTTCCGGATCGCGTCCGAGACTTCGTTGGCCTTCCCCAGACCCACGCCCACCTTCCCCTTGCCGTCGCCCACGGCCACGATGGCGTTGAAGCTGAACCGGCGTCCGCCCTTCACGACCTTGGCGACGCGATTCACCTGGATGACGCGCTCGATGAACTCGGAATCGGTCTGAGACGGCCCGCGGCCGCGCATTTGATGGGCCATAGTTCTCCTAGAAGTTCAGGCCGCCCTCGCGGGCGCCGTCTGCGACCGCTTTCACGCGGCCGTGATAAAGGTATCCGCCCCGGTCGAAGCAGACGCGCTGGAAGCCTTTTTCCATGGCCACTTGCGCCAGCCGCTTTCCGACCGCCTTGCCCGTTTCGACCTTCCCCTTGGCCGTCTTCGCGCCGGCCCGGATCTCCCCGTCCAGCGAGGAAACCGTGAGCAGCGTGCGGCCCGCGAGATCGTCCACGAGCTGGGCGTAGATGTGGTTCAAGCTTCGATAGACGGTGAGGCGCGGCCGCTCGGCCGTGCCCGACACCTTGCGCCGGATCCGCATGTGGCGGCGCTTCCGCCCTGCCAGTCTCGCTTTGCCTTTCATCGCTCCGTGCGCTCCATTCCGGCTTTACGCCGTCTTCCCGCCGGCGGCCTTGCCCGCCTTGCGGCGGACGTACTCGCCCGCGTACTTGATTCCCTTCCCCTTGTACGGCTCCGGCGGCCGGTAGCCGCGGATGTTCGCCGCCACCTGGCCCACCAACCCCTTGTCGTGGCCGCTCACGTGGAGCTTGGTCGGGCTCTCCACGGTGATGGTGATGCCGGCCGGCGCTTCGTATTCGATGGGGTGGCTGAAGCCGAGCTGGAGCGTCAGCTTCTTGCCGGCCATCTGCGCCCGGTAGCCCGTCCCCGTGATCTCGAGCGTCTTGGTGAAGCCCTGCGTGACGCCGTGGACCATGTTGGCCAGGATCGCGCGCGTCGTGCCGTGCATGGCGAGCGCCTGCTTCCCGCCCCCCACCTGCTCCACCACGACCTCTTTCGGGTCCACGGTCACTTCCACCCCGTGACCCAGCGGGAACAGCATCTCCCCCTTCGGGCCCTTCACCCGGATGACGCGCCCGTCCCGTGAGACGGCGACGCCGCTCGGGATCAGGATCGGTTTCTTGCCTACGCGCGACGGCATGATCGGCTCCCCTCTGCTACCAGAGTCGGCAGAGATACTCGCCGCCCAGCCCCTCGTCGCGCGCCTCGAGATCGGTCATGATCCCGGAGGGCGTCGAGATGAGCGCGGTGCCGAGTCCACCCTGCACTTTGGGAATCTGATGACGGCGGACGTACACCCGGCGGCCCGGCTTGGAAACCCGCTGCAGGCCCTGGATGACCGGCCGCTCTTTCGCGTCGTACTTCAGATAAATGCGCAAAAGGCCCTGCCGCTTGTCGTCCATCGTCTTGTAGTTGTTGATGTACTTCTCGCGCAAAAGCACGCGCACGATCTCGGCTTTCACGTTCGAGTTGGGCACGTCCACCTTTTTGTGCTTCGCCTTGCAGGCGTTGCGGATGCAGGTGAGCAGGTCCGCAATCGGATCGGTTACCGACATGTTCTCCCTTCGCGCCGCGGGGTATCGCCCGGACAGCTGACTTCCTGGGTCACCAGCTCGCCTTCACGACGCCCGGGATTTGACCCATCAGGGCCAGCTCCCGGAAGCAGATCCGGCAGATGCCAAAGTCCCGAAGGAAGGCCCGGGGACGGCCGCAGCGGTGGCAGCGGTTGTACTTCCGTACCTTGAATTTGGGCTCCCGCTTCCATTTCTCGACAATCGACTTCTTGGCCACTTAAATCCTCCGTGCGCCTTAACGCTGACGGAAGGGCATGTTCATGAGCCGGAGCAGCTCCTGCCCTTCTTCGTCGGTCCGCGCGGACGTGACGAACGTGATGTCCATCCCGCGGATCTTCTCCACCCTGTCGTAGTTGATCTCCGGAAAGATGATCTGCTCGGTTACGCCCAGCGTGTAATTGCCGCGGCCGTCGAAAGAGCGTGCCGGGACGCCGCGGAAGTCGCGGATTCGGGGCAGCGCCACGTTCACCAGACGGTCGTAGAACTCGTACATCCGCGCGCCGCGCAGCGTGACCATGCACCCGATCGGCTGCCCCTCGCGAAGCTTGAAGTTGGCGATCGACTTCTTCGCCTTCCGGATCGAGGGGCGCTGTCCGGTGATCTGGCCCAGCTCGGCCACCGCGGAGTCGAGCATCTTGATGTTCACGAGCGCGTCGCCCACGCCCATGTTCACGACGATCTTCCGGAGCCGCGGCGCCTGCATCGGATTCGTGTACTCGAAGCGCTTCATCAGCTCGGGAAGCACTTCCTTCTCGTACCGCTCCTTGATCCGCGGGACGCGCGCGGGGGGCTCGGCGACGCCGACGGTCGCGACCGTGCCGGTGCCTTCCTTGCCCTTCTTCTCCTTCTTCTTCCCGGCGCCGCCGGGCTTGGCGTCCGCCTTCTTCCCGTCGCCCTTGGACTTTCCGGGAGCCGCGCCGTCGCCCTTGCCCTTGGCGTCCTTCTTCTTTTTGTCCTTCTCGTCGTCGGCCATTACTGGGTTCTCACAATCGATTCGCCGCAGCGTCCGCAGTAGCGCTCACGCTTCCCGCCTTCGCCCGCCTTCACCGTGACCCGCACGCCGGCCTGGCACTTGGGGCAGAGGTGCATGACGTTCGACACGTGGATGGGAGCTTCTCTCTCGAGAATTCCGCCCTGCCGTCCTGCGCCGCGCGGCTTGGTGTGCCGCTTGATGAAATTCACCTTCTCGACGATGACCCGGCCCTTGTCGCGCAGCACCTTGAGGATGCGGCCCGATTTGCCCCGGTCGTCGCCCGAGATGACCATGACCTGGTCGTTCTTCCTGAAATTCGGCATCGTCGGCTTGATCGCTTCCCTGCGCGGCATGTCAGATCACCTCCGGGGCCAGCGACACGATCTTCATGAACTCGCGCTCGCGAAGCTCCCGCGCCACGGGGCCGAAGATGCGCGTCCCCTTGGGTTCTCTCTGGTCGTCGATCAGCACCGCGGCGTTCTGGTCGAACCGAATGTAGCTGCCGTCCTTCCGGCGCACTTCCTTCCGGGTCCGGATCAGAACCGCCTTGTGCACGTCGCCCTTCTTCACGGCCGCGCCCGGAAGCGCGTCCTGGATGGAAACCACGATGACGTCCCCGAGCATGCCGTAGCGCTTGCGGGTGCCGCCCAATACCTTCACGACGCGCGCGACCCGAGCGCCCGAATTGTCCGATATGGCGATGATGCTACGCGGCTGTACCATGGCTCCTTCCGGCTCCTCCCCGCCCTCAGCGCTCGACGCGCTGAACGAAGTCGACGAGACGCCAGCGCTTGTCCTTGCTCAGGGGCCGCGTCTCCATGAAGCGGATGACGTCGCCCACCTTGGCCTCGTTTTTCTCGTCGTGCACTTTGAACCGGCTGCGCCGCCGGACGTACTTGCCGTACTCCTCGTGCTTCACCAGCCGCTCGATGGTCACGACGACCGTCTTCTGCATCGCGTCCGAGACGACCTTGCCGGTCATGAACTTGCGTCTGCCGCGCTCTTCGTCGCGCTCCATCGGTCCCATCGGTTCCGTCACGCCTTCTTCCCCTTCTTCTTACTGGTGGCCGGCTTGGACCGGCTCTTCGCCACCGGCTTGGAACGGCCCGACGCGGTCTTGGCGACCTGGGCGGCAGCCTTCCCCTTCGCGGCGGCCTTGGCCTTCGTCTTCGCGCGCACCGGCGCGGCTGCTGCTCCGGCCCCTCGGGCCGGTGCGGAAGCCGCGATCGCCGTGCCCGGCCCCAGAATCAGGGGGCGGATTCCCGTCCGGTGCTCGTGCAGGATCGTCTCCAGGCGCGCCACGTCCCGCCTCTTCTCGCGAAGGAGGAGCGGGTTCTGGAGCTGCCTCATCTTGTTCCGGAAGCGAAGGTGGAACAGCTCCTCCTTCAGCTCCTTGATCTTGGTGGTGATGTCGTCCTCGGTCATCTCTCGGATCTTCTCGATCTTCAGCTCGCGCATGTCAGCTCCCCGCGCCCGCGTGCCGCTCGACGAACTTGGTCCTGATCGGCAGCTTGCTCGCGCCCAGCTTCATGGCCTCGCGCGCCAGCTTCTTCTCGATCCCTTCCAGCTCGAACATGATCCGCCCGGGCTTCACGACGGCCACCCAGAACTCGGGCGACCCCTTTCCTTTTCCCATCCGGGTCTCGGCGGGCTTCACCGTGACCGGCTTGTCCGGGAAGATCCGGATCCACATCTTCCCGCCGCGCTTGATGTAGCGCGTGATGGCCACGCGAGCGGCCTCGATCTGGCGGTTCGTGATCCACGCCGCCTCCATCGCCTGCAGGCCGTACTCGCCGAACGCGACCGTCGAGCCGGTGTAGGCCTTGCCCTTCCGGCGGCCGCGCATCTGCTTCCGATGTTTGACGCGCTTCGGTAATAGCATCGTTCGCTACGCGGAGCGCGCCGGAGCCGGCGCCGCTGCGCCCTCGGTCGCTTCCTTCTTGTCCAGGATCTCGCCCTTGAAGATCCACACCTTCACGCCCACCGCCCCGTAGATGGTCCGCGCCGTCGCGCGCGCGAAATCGATGTCGGCGCGCAGCGTGTGGAGCGGCACCCGGCCGTCGCGGTAGCTCTCGGTGCGGGCCATTTCCGCCCCGCCCAGACGGCCGGAGCACACGATGCGGATCCCGCCCGCGCCCGCGCGCATGGACGACGCGATCGCCTTCTTCATGGCGCGGCGGAACGAGACGCGCTGCTCGAGCTGACGGGCCACGTGCTCGCCCACCAGCGTGGCGTCGGTGTCGGGCTTCTTCACCTCGTCGATGTTCAGGAAAATCTCCTTCTTCGACGTGAGGTGCTGGAGCTCGTCCCGAAGCTGGTCCACCTGCTGGCCGCGCCGTCCGATCACCAGTCCGGGGCGCGCGGTCGAGATGTTGATGGTGACCTTGGACGCGGTGCGCTGAATGATGATCCGCGAGATCCCCGCCTGCGCCAGCCGCTTCTTCAAGTAGCGGCGCACCACGATGTCTTCCTTCAACAGCGCGGGATAGTCCTTGCGGGCGAACCACCGCGAGTCCCACGTGCGGATGATTCCCAGCCGCATCCCGATCGGATTAGTTTTCTGCCCCACGAGTTATGCCCCCTTCGACTTGGAACCGCGCGACTTGGAACCGCGCGACTTGGAACCGGACGTCTTCTTCTTGCCGGCCGCCGCACCGCGTCCGCCGGCCGCCGCGCCGCGCGCGGGCTTGGACGGGGCCGCCGCCTTGGGCTCGGGGGTCACCACCGGCCTCGACTTCGGCCCGGCGGATCCCGGAGCGCCGCCCCGCGGACGCCGCGCCGGAGCCGGAGCTTCGACAGCGTCGCCCTCGACGATGATCAGGATGTGACTGGTCCGCTTCAAGATCGGCGTCGCGCGCCCCTGCGCCCGTGGGATGAACCGCTTCAATGTCGGTCCCGCCTGCGCCACGGCTTCCTTCACGCGCATGTGCTCGACGTTGATCTTCCCTTCCATCGCCACGGCGTTCGCCACGGCCGACTTCATGACCTTGCCGATCACCTTGGCCACGTGCTTCGGCGAGAAGTCGAGGATTTCGGTGGCGATATCCACGCGCTTGCCGCGGATCATCTGCAGCACCTGATCCACCTTCCGCGGCGTCACCCGCACGTATCTCGCGATCGCTCTTGCTTCCATTCCCGAACCCCGCTTCCTACTTCGCGCCCGGCGCCGGAGCCGACGACGCGGCGGCCGTGATCTTCTCGACGTGCGAGCCGTGTCCGCGGAAGATCCGCGTGGCGGCGAACTCGCCCAGCTTGTGCCCGACCATGTTCTCGGTGATGTAGACCGGGATGAACTTGTTCCCGTTGTGGACCGCCAGCGTGTGGCCCACGAACTCGGGCGAGATGGTCGAGCGGCGCGCCCAGGTCTTGATGACACGGCGCTCGTTGTTCTTGTTCATCCCCTCGATCTTCTTGGCCAGCTTCGGCTCGATGTACGGACCCTTCTTGACGGAACGGCTCATGGTTTCTCCAAGTGGCTAGCCCTTCGCCTTCCGCCGGCGAAGAATCAGGCGGTCCGAGAGCTTGGTCTTGCGCGTCTTCTTTCCCTTGGACAGAAGCCCCCACGGCGAGCAGGGATGCCGCCCGCCCGAGGACTTGCCCTCGCCGCCGCCCATCGGGTGGTCGACCGGATTCATCGCCACGCCGCGGACGTTGGGGCGGCGCCCCATCCAGCGGCTCTTGCCCGCCTTGCCGACCACGATGTTCTGGTGGTCCTCGTTTCCGACCTGGCCGATCGTGCAGTAGGCCTTGAGCGGCACGCGCCTCGTCTCGCTCGAGGGGAGGCGGAGCACCGCGTACGCGCCTTCCTTCGCCATGAGCTGGCAGAAGGTGCCGGCGCTGCGCGAGAGCTGCCCGCCCTTGCCGGGCACCAGCTCCACGTTGTAGATGAACGTGCCCAGCGGGACAAAGCCCAGCTCCATCGCGTTCCCCGGGCGCGGCTCGGCGTCGTTGCCCGCCATCACCGTGTCGCCCACCCGGACCTGCTGCGGCGCGATGATGTAGCGCTTCTCGCCGTCCGCGTAGTTCAGGAGCGCGAGACGCGCGTTCCGGTTGGGGTCGTACTCGATGTGCGCCACCTTGGCCGGAATCCCGCGCTTGTCGCGCTTGAAGTCGACCACCCGGTAGATCCGCTTGTGCCCGCCGCCGCGCTGCCAGGCCGAGATGTGGCCCCGGTTGTCGCGGCCCCCCTTCTTCGGGAGGTGCTCGGTCAGCGACTTCTCGGGCGAGTCGCGCGTGATCTCGTCGAACGAGGCCACCGTGCGGAAGCGCTGCGTCGGCGTGAGCGGTCTGAATTTACGGAGTGCCATGGCTTATACCTGCTCGAAGAGCTCGATCGACTCGCCCTTCTTGAGCGTGACGATCGCCTTCTTCCAATCGGGACGGTGCCCCGCGTAGCGGCCCAGCCTCTTCGGCTTGCCGTGGACGCGGAGCGTACGGACGGTGGCCACCTTCACGTTGAAGATGGCCTCGACGGCCTGCTTGATCTGGATCTTGTTCGCGTCGCGCGCCACGTCGAAGAGGAACCCGTTCTGCCCCTCGCGGAGGCGGGTCCCTTTCTCGGTCACCAGGGCGCGGCGGACGATGCTGCGCGGCTCGCGAATCATTCCTTCTCCTTCAACCGGTCGGCCAGGCTGTTGAGCCCGCCTTGGGTGATGACGAGCGTTTCGCACTTCATGAGGAGATACGGATGGAGCGACGTGCTCTCGGCGGTCGCGACCTTGGCGATGTTGCGCGACGACTTGAGCATGGCCTCCCCCGTCTTGTCCGACACCCAGAGCACCTTCTTGCCCTGGAGTCCGATGGTTTTCAAGTAGTCCGCCACCGGCTTCGTCTTGATCTCCTTCAAGGCCGGCAGCTCGGCGACGATCACCGCTCCCTCGCGGGCGCGCACCGTGAGCGCGCCGATCAGGGCGTTCCGCTTGGCGGTGCGGTTCATCCGCACGGAGTAGTCGCGCGGCTTGGGACCGAACGCGACGCCGCCGCCCGGCCAGAGCGGAGAGGTGTTCGAGCCCGCGCGTGCGCGGCCCGTCCCCTTCTGCTTCCATGGCTTCCGCCCGCCGCCGCTCACCATGGCGCGGTTCTTGGTGGACGCGGTGCCCTGGCGCTGGTTCTGGAGGTAGATGTTGACCGCCTCCCAGATCAGGTGCTCGTTCACCTCGCCATCGAAAAGCGCGGCGGGGAGATCGATCGAGCCCATCTCCTTGCCGTCCGTTCCGTATCTGCGCGCGGTGGCCATGTCGTTATGCGTTCCCCGAGGCGCCGGTTCCGACCGCGCTCAGAATGAGGACCGTTCCGTTCGGAGCACCGGGCACCGAGCCCCGCACCCAGAGGAGGTTCTGGTCGGCGTCGATCCCGATCACGTCCAGGTTCTTCACCGTGACGCGCTCGCCGCCCATGCGTCCCGGCAGCCGCTTCCCCTTGATGACGCGGCTGGGGTACGCGGAGGCGCCGATCGAGCCGGGCTGCTTGTGCGTCGTGACGCCGTGCGTCTCGCGCCCCGCCGTGAAGTGGTGGCGCCGCACCACGCCCGCGAACCCGCGGCCCTTGGAGACGCCGATCACGTCCACCTTGGTGCCCGCCGGGAAGAGCGCGACCGTGAGCTGCTGCCCCGGCTGGTACGCCGCCGGGTCGTCCACGCGGATCTCCCGAAGCATGCGCGTGCTCTCGGCGCCGCCGTGCTTCTTCAGGTGCCCCTTGAGCGCGCTGGTCATCCGCGTCGCCCGGCGCGTGCCGAAGGTGATCTGGATCGCCGCGTAGCCGTCCTTCTCGGGCGTCTTCACCTGCGCGACCGTGCAGGGACCGGCGGTGAACAGCGTGACGGGTATGACGCGCCCCTGCTCGTCGTAGAGCTGCGTCATTCCCACTTTTTTCGCGAGCAATCCGCTCATTGTCGTTTCCTTGGGCGGCGGGGACCCGCGGGCCCCCGTGGCCTCAGATCTTGATCTCGATGTCGACCCCCGCCGGCAGGTCGAGCTTCTGCAACGCGTCGACCGTCTGCGGCGTGGGCTTCATGATGTCGATGAGCCGCTTGTGGACCCGGATCTCGAACTGCTCCCGGGACTTCTTGTCCACGTGCGGCGAGCGGAGCACGGTGTACACCGTCCGCGCGGTCGGCAACGGAATGGGCCCGGCCGTGCGCGCGCCGGTCCTCTTCGCCGTGGCGACGATCTCGCCCGCGGATTTGTCCAGGATCGCGTGGTCGTACGACCGGAGGCGGATCCGAATGCGCTGTCCCTGTGCGGTTCCGGCCATCCGTTACTCCACAATCTCCGCGACGACGCCGGCGCCGACAGTGCGGCCGCCCTCGCGGATCGCGAAGCGAAGCTCTTTCTCCATCGCGATCGGCGTGATCAGCTCCACCGACATCTCCACGTTGTCCCCC
>JBKJXM010000208.1:0-2745 GCA_046716305.1 Candidatus Eiseniibacteriota bacterium | reverse complement strand
GTCGTGGATCCCCGGTCCTGTGCGCCGCCGCCTTCTCGCGCCGGTCGTGGACGCGCTCCCGGTGGGAGCGCCGGGGCGGAACCGGCTCTACGCGGTCGCGCACCATTCGGAGCTCACCCCGGGCTATGGACTGGGCCTTTACCCCTACATCAAGTCGTGGCTCTACGCGCCGGAGATGCGGGACCGGGGCGGGTCGAACGGGGGCCACGCCGGCGGGAATGGGGGAACGAGCCTCCCGTCCGGTGTGTCGGTCACGGAGCTCGAGCAGGTGGATCTGGTCTCGCGGCTTCAGTGGATCGACACGATGAGCTATCTCCCCGACGACATCCTCACCAAGGTGGACCGCGCCAGCATGGCCCACTCCCTGGAGGTCCGCGCCCCTCTCCTCGACTACACGCTCGTCGAGTTCATGGCCACGGTCCCGGCACGGCTGAAACTCCAGGGGGGCGTCTCCAAGGTGCTCTTCAAGCGCATCCTCTCCAAGCACCTGCCCGCTTCGGTCCTCTCCAAGCGAAAGCAGGGGTTCGCGGTGCCGAAGGGCGCCTGGTTCCGGAAGGAGCTGCGCCAGACCGCGCGCGAGCGGCTCCTCGATCCGCGCACGCTGGCGCGCGGCTACTTCCGTCCGGAAGCCGTGCGCGAGGTCCTGGTCCGGCACGAGGAGGGGAAGCGGGACTACAGCGACTGGATCTGGTGCCTTCTCGTCCTGGAGGAGTGGCACCGCCTCTTCATCGACCCGGAAACGCGCCGGGTCTGACACAGGTCGCTTGGCGCAAATGGCCCCAACGGCCCTGAAGGCCTCTAACGACAAGGGTTCCAATTGAAGCCTAATGTCATAGATGAGGCTCCGGACCGGCGGCCGATCCGCGTCATGCACGTGGTGGACGCATTGGTCCTGGCCGGGATGGAGTACGGCGTCATCAAGGTCGTGAACCGCCTGCCCGCCTCCATCCAGCCGATGATCTGCTGCCTCCGGCACCAGGACGAGGTGACCCGCGGGGTTCTCGATCCCCGTGTCGAGGTGCTGGCGCTGGGAGCCCGCACGCGGCGGAACTACGGGCTGATCGGGGTCCTCGCATCTCTCTTTCGCCGGGAGCGCGTGGACGTGGTCCATTCCCACAACTGGCAGACCTACATGTACGCCGTCCTGGGCGCCCGCCTGGCGGGCGTACCCGTGGTGATCCACGGGGAGCACGGGCACGACGAGGTGGCCGCGCCGGCCAGGCGCCTCTGGGTCAAGCGCCGGCTCGCGTCGCTGGTCACCCGATTCGTGGCCGTCTCGGGCAATCTCGCGCGGGAGCTGGAGGACTCGTGGGGGATCGCCCGGGAGCGGATCGCCTCCATTCCGAACGGCGTCGATCTCTCGGCGTTCGACGAGGACTTCGATCGCGCCGGGCTCCGCCGCGAGCTGAGACTTGAGCCCGACGACGAAGTGGTGATCCACGTGGGGGGCATGCGCCTCGTGAAGGACCACGGCACGCTGATCCGTGCCTTCGCCCGCGCGCACCCAGTTCGTCCACGGGCGCGACTCCTGATCGTGGGGGGCGATCCCGCAAGCGACCGCGGCTTGGAGCTTCAAGCGCTGGCCCGCGAGCTCGGGGTCCAGGACGCGGTCCGGTTCACCGGCGTGCGGCGCGACGTGCCGCGGCTGCTTCTCGCGAGCGACGTCTACGTGAACAGCTCCCTCTACGAGGGGATGTCGAACACCGTCCTCGAGGCCATGGCCGCGCGGCGGCCGGTCGTGGCGACCTCCGTCGGTGGAACGGTCGATCTCGTGCGCGACGGGGAAACCGGTTTCCTGGTGCCGGCGCGCGGAGACGTGGTCATGGGGGATCGGATCGCGCGGCTTCTGGGCGACCCTCCACTCCGACGGTCCGTGGGGGAAGCGGGCCGACGCTACGTCGAGGCGCAGCACGGAATGCAGCGGATGGGCGACACGTATGCCGAGCTCTACACGACGGCGTTCGCCCCGCGGGCGGCGGCGCGGGAAGCGCGCCGGGCCCGCTCGGCGGCGGTCTAACATGTGCGGGATCGCGGGTGTGTTCCTGGCGGGAGAGACCGGCAGCGCGGCGGCCGTCCGCCGCGAGACGGTCGAGAGGATGACCAGCGTGCTGGAGCACCGCGGCCCCGACGACCACGGATTCCATGTGAAGGGGCCGATCGGCCTGGGGTTCCGACGGCTGTCGATCATCGGGCTCGCCTCGGGGCACCAGCCGATCTTCACCGAGGACGGCCGCCTCGCGATCATCTTCAACGGGGAGATCTACAACTATCTCTCCCTCCGGCGCGAGCTGGAAGGGCTGGGCCATCGTTTCCGCACCGAGACCGATACCGAGGTGATCCTGCTCGCCTATCGCGAATGGGGGGCCGACTCGGTGCGGCGGCTCCGCGGCATGTTCGCCTACGCCGTCTGGGACGAGGGCGCGCGGACGCTCTTCCTCGCACGCGACCGCCTGGGGATCAAGCCGCTCTACTACTCGTGGGACGGCCGCGCGTTCCGTTTCGGCTCGGAGATCAAGGCGATCCTCCAGGACCCGGAGATGCGCGCCACGCTCGACCCGCTCGCGCTGGACGAATACCTGACCTACCTCTACGTGCCGGCGCCGCGCTCCATCTTCCGCGAAGTTCGGAAGCTCCGTCCCGGACATACCCTGACCGTGACCGAGAAGGGGATCGAGGACCGCGAGTACTGGGACCTAGCCATCCGCCCCGGCCCTGCCCGGAGCGAGGAGGAGACAGCCGAGGGGC
>JBKJXM010000207.1:0-7253 GCA_046716305.1 Candidatus Eiseniibacteriota bacterium | reverse complement strand
AGCCAGACCTCGTTGCCGTCCCAGACGGGGCCAATCGTGCTGAGGATGGCGCGGCGCTCTTCGCGCGTCTTCCCGGCGAAGAAGTGGATCGCACCCGCGCCCAGGTCGAAGCCGTCCAGGATCACATAGCCGACGATCATCGCCGCCACGAGGCAGAACCAGAGGGTGGGCAGGTCGCTCATGGGGATCAGTGCGGAGCCGCCGGGGCGTGGCTGTCGGGACCGTGGTCGATCTCGCGGCGGACGAGGAAGAGAAACAGGATCGCGAGCACCGTGTAGAGCCCCATGAACCCGATCAGCGTGAAGAGCGCGTTTCCGGCCGACACGTTCTTCGACACGCCGTCCGCGGTGCGGTAGAGCCCGTACACCAGCCAGGGCTGCCGCCCGACCTCGGCCGTGATCCACCCCGCGGTGTTCGCGATATACGGGAAGGGCACCGCGAGCATCAGAATCCAGAGCATCCACCGGCTCCGGTAGAGCGTACCGCGCGCCCAGAGGATCGCGGCGGTGACGAGGATCAGGATGAAGAAGGTGCCGAGCCCCACCATGATCCGGTACGAGTAGTAGAGGAGCGGGATGTTGTCGGGCCACTGGTCGCGCGGGAAGTCGTTCAGCCCGCGGACCTCGTGCGTCCATCGCTTGTACGTGAGGAAGCTCAGGAGCCGCGGGATGACGATCGGGTTGTCCAGCTTCTGGCGCTCCATGTCCGGCTGCCCGATGAGGACGAGCGGAGCCCCGCGCTCGGTGTTGAAGAGCCCTTCCATCGCGGCCAGGGTGACCGGCTGGTGCCGGGCGACCATCTGCCCCTGCACGTCACCCGTCGGGTAGAGCTGGATGATCGAGGCGAGCGCTCCGACCAGCACGGCGACCTGCACGAAGAGGCGCCCCATCTCCTCGTGGCGCCGCATGAGCAGATAGTAGGAGCCCACGCCGGCCATCACGAAGCACGCCGTGAGCACCGCCCCGTTCATGTTGTGCCAGTACTGCCAGATTCCCCACGGATTCAGGAGCAGGGCCCAGAAGCTCTTGAGCACGACCTGCCCGCCCGGGAGCACCTCGTGGCCCACGGGATGCTGCATCCACGCGTCGGTGGCGATGATGAAGAAGCCCGAGAGCCAGGAGCCCAGGAAGATCAGGAGCGCCGTGAGCCAGTGGCCCACCCGGCCCAGGCGGCGCTCGCCGAAGAGGAAGAGACCGAGGAACGACGACTCGAGGAAGAAGGAGAAGACGCCTTCCATGGCCAGCGTCTGGCCGATCACGCCGCCCGCCATCTTGGAGAACTCCGCCCAGTTCGTCCCGAACTGGAACTCCATCGGGATCCCCGTGACGACGCCCATGGCGAAGTTGATGCCGAAGATCTTCGCCCAGAAGCGCGCGGCGTCGTTGTGGCGCGGGTCCCCGCTCTTCAGATACCAACTCTTGAGTATCAGGATGAGGAGCGCGAGCCCCATCGTGAGCTGGGGGAATAGATAGTGGAACGTGATGGTGAAGGCGAAGTGGAGGCGGTGTACCGCCAGCGCGTCGTCCATGACGGCGGGCAGTATACGGCGCTCGCTAGCCGATGGCTCCCTTCTTTCCGACCAGCCGCCGCAGCAGCCCGGTCTGGCCGACGTGATAGGACTCGTGGAAGTGGAGGAACGTGATCCACTCGCCCACCGTCTGCTTGGCGTCGTGCGGTTTCGCGAGATCCGCTTCGGTCACGCTGTCCAGGGCGCCCTGGATCTTCTCCTGGGATCGGTCGAGGTCCTGGACCAGCTTGGTGAGGGGCTTCCCCTCGCCGGCACCAGTGATCGGGGCACTGCCCCGCTTGTATCGGGCGGCCTCCTCGGGCGTCCAGTGGAGTTCGCGTCCCAACGCGTGAAGCACGCCGTTTCGCGAGGCCACGATGTGTCCCACGGCCCAGTTGAGGCAATTGCCGGCGGGGTCGGGCTGGTGGATGGCTTCGTCGTCCGTCACGCCCGCGATGTTCACGTGGAGAGCCTGGTGGCTGATTCCGAACAAGCGCTTCAAGTCGGCAGGGGTCATCGGTGCGTCTCCTTTCCGGCCTCGGTGGCGGCGGCGATGGCATCCATCACCGCATGGAATCCCTGGATGTCCCGCGGGTCGGCTCCCGCCCGGATCCTGGCTTCGAGCGCGACCAGGCACTTCCGCAGGCGGTCGGCCACGGCGCGGCCGCGGCGCGTCAAATTTAGAATGACTCTCCGGCGGTCGGCCGCGTCGGGCGAACGGCGGATCAGCCCCTCGTCGGCCATGCGGTCGAGCATGCTGGTCGCCGTGGAGGGCCGGTCTCCGAACACGCGAAGCAGGTCGCCCACGGGGCAGGGCTCGTAGCTCCTGAGGTAGGAGAGAACGTGACCTTGCCGGGTGCTGACTCCTTCGGCGGCACAGGGCGCCTCCAGATAGGAACCGATCCGCCGGGAGGCCTTGTGGATCGGGGAGAGGAACTCGAAGCGCATCGGGGGGTCTCCGTCGTTACTACGAACGCGAATAGTACGATATCGTAATAATAACGGGTCCAGCCCCGGGGTGCAATCGAATTGTTACGCGCGTTTCTCCCCCGTACGCCCTCTACATCTGCTATTCTTCTTGGCCCAATGATCGCCATCGAACGCCGCGCGGATCGCCGCGCCATCGCCATCATCGCCCACGTGGACCATGGCAAAACCACCCTCGTGGACGCGCTTTTGAAGCAGTCCGGGACCTTCCGCGTCGGCCAGCACGTCGAGGACTGCGTCATGGACTCCGGCGACCTGGAGCGCGAGCGCGGCATCACCATCCTGGCCAAAAACACCGCGATCCGCTATCGGGACACCGTGATCAACATCGTCGACACCCCCGGGCACCGCGACTTCGGCTCGGAGGTGGAGCGGATCCTCTCCATGGTCGAGGGCGTGCTCCTCCTGGTGGACGCGTCCGAGGGCCCCCTGCCCCAGACCCGTTTCGTCCTGAAGAAGGCGCTCGAGTCGGGGAAGCGGCCGATCGTGCTGATCAACAAGATCGACCGGTCGGACGCGCGAACGCTGGAGGTGGAGGAAGAGATCCACGACCTCTTCCTGTCCCTCGCGACGCTCGACGACCACCTGGACTTCCCCGTGCTCTACGGGTCCGGCCGGCTGGGCTACGCGTCCCCCTCCCCCGACGCCACGTCCGGGGACCTCCGGCCGCTCTTGGACGCGATCATGGAGCACGTTCCCGCTCCCGCGATCGGCGACACCCCCTTCAAGCTGATCGTCGCCAACATCGACTATTCCGACTACTTCGGGCGGCTCGCGGTGGGTCGCATCCACTCGGGCCGGATCACGCGATCCGCCGAGATGGCCGCGGTGCGGCCCGACGGCGAGATCGTGCAGAAAGGCCGGATCGGAAAGATCTACCTGTTCGAGGGGATCGAGCGGGTGGAGGTGGCCGAGGCGACGGCGGGCGACATCGTGGTGCTCTCCGGATTTCCCTCGATCGAGATCGGGCAGACGATCCTGGATCTCGAGGATCCCACGCCCCTCACCGGGATACCCGTGGACGAGCCGACGCTCTCCATGGAGTTCCGGGTGAACGACTCGCCCTTCTCCGGCCGCTCCGGGAAGTATCTAACGAGCCGGCATCTCCTGGAGAGGCTGGAGCGCGAGTTGGAGCGAAACGTCGGGCTGCGCATGGAGCGCTCCGAGGATGCCGACTCCTTCCTGGTGATGGGCCGCGGCGAGCTGTCGCTCGCCATCCTGGCCGAGACGATGCGCCGGGAGGGGTTCGAGTTCGCGCTGGGGCGTCCGCAGGTGATCTTCCACACCGACGAGAAGGGCCACACGCTGGAGCCGTACGAGGAGCTGATCATCGACTGCGCCGAGGAGTTCACCGGCGCCGTGATCGCCGCGCTCGGCGAGCGCCGCGGCGAGCTGCAGCACCTGGGCCGGCACGGCGACCGCGCGCGCATGGAGTTCTCCATCCCGTCGCGGGGACTGCTCGGCTTCCGGACCGAGTTCCTCACGCTGACCAAGGGGACCGGGCTGCTGAACCACCTCTTCGACAAGTACGGGCCGCACCGCGGCACCCTGCCCAACCGGAAGCGCGGCGCGATGGTCGCGAAGGAGGGGGGCGACGTGACCGCCTACGCGCTCGACCAGCTAGGCGACCGCGGCCTCTTCTTCGTCAAGCCGACCGACTCGGTGTACGAGGGTCAGGTCGTGGGCGAGCAGGTGAAGGACGGCGATCTCATCGTCCAGGCCTGCCGCCGGAAGCACCTCACCAACATGCGCGCCTCCACGTCCGAGCAGGGGATCAAGCTGACGCCGCCGCGCGATCTGAACATCGAGCAGGCGATCGAGTGGATCAACGACGACGAGCTGGTGGAGGTGACCCCCGCCGCGATCCGGGTGCGGAAGCGACACCTGGATCCGCACAAGCGAAGGGCGACGGCGGTAGCGTAGGGCTCTGCCGTTGCGCGGCGCCGGGCGGCGCTGCGGCTAGGCCGTACCGAGTCGCCTCACCACGCGCCGGCCCAGCCGGACCAGGATCACCACCACCCACACCGCCGCGATCGTCAGGACCACCGCGAGCGCGAGCGCGAGCACCGGATGCGTCGCCGCGAGCCACGTGAGCGCGATCGCGAGCGCGTCTTCGCCCAAGCTGACCGCCCACGTGCTGAACGGCTCCGGACTCGCGTTCACCGCGACCCGCGACGTCGCCTTCCCGCCGTGCGATGCGAGCGCGACCGTGCCCGCGAGGAGCGCCGCCCCGATCCGCCACGGCTCCCCCACGTCCGAAACCGCCGCGAAGGCGAGCAGCGCCGCCGCCGGGGGCCGGATGAACGTGTGGACCAGGTCCCAGAGGTGGTCGATGGCCGGGATCTTGTCCGCGAAGAACTCGACGACGTAGAGGAGCAGCGCCAGGCCCAGGATGACCGGGTGCGCGAGGGGCTGAAGCGACTCCGGCAGCACGATCGCGTGGAAGCGGTGCAGGAGGCCGAGGGTCGCGACCGTGGCGTAGACGTTGAGCCCCGCGGCGAACGCGGTGCCGAGCACGAGACCCAGAGCCGAGGTGGGCATGGCGCATCAGTGTAACGCGGAGCGCCCCCAATGGGGCGCCCCGCGTGAACGTCGCTATTTCAGAATCGTGATGCGCCCCGAGACACTCCCCTCCAGGGCCTGGATCCGATAGAAGTAGAGCCCGGTCGGCACCGTACGTCCACCGCTGTCCCGTCCATCGATCCGAACGTCGTGGTAACCGGCGGGAGCCGCGCTTGACTCGAATAGCTTCCGGACCAGCCGTCCCCGGACATCGTAGAGCGTCACCTGAACCGGGCCGGGCCGCGTCGTCGTGAACGTCAGCATCCCCTCGGGGTTGATCGGGTTCGGCGCGAGAAGGACCGCGAGCGGTTTATGGGTCGTCTCGATCGTCAGCTCGACGGAGGCCGCGAAGACGACTCCCTTGGCTGCAACACCTGTGAGAGTCGCGGAGGTCTCCGTGCGGCCCTCGGGCATGTTGCCGAATAGCGCGCGGAGATCCTGCTTCCGGAAGACGAGTGTGAGCTCCGGAGTGCCGTTTCCATCCAGGTCGCCGCCCACGCGGGTCTCGGCGTCCACCGCGTTGATGGAAGAGACGGTGCCGGTTCCCTGGCTCTCCAACACGAACGATGCCGGTTGGAGGTCGGATAGCGTGACGCCTCCCCCCTCGATCTCCAGTGACAGCGTGACGGTTGGGGCCGGCGAGGCCAGTTGCAGAGGACCATCCCGACCGGATACGAACGCCCGAGCCTCGATCGGTGTCCCGATCGTGGCGGTAGTCGTGTCGTGATCCCCGAGACTCTGATCGTACGCGAGAAGCACGACCTCGTACGTCCCGGGGGACGCGTAGATGTGTGTCGCCGCAGGACCCGGCGCCGAATAACCGTCCCCGAAAGACCACGTCGAAAGGACCGGATCGCCGTCGGGGTCACCGGTGGCGGCCCCATTGAACTCGACCGCCGTGCCCGCGGCTCCGTAGTACGGCCCACCGCTCCGTGCAATGGGGGGTTGGTTCACGTTACGAACTTCGATCTGGATGGAGTCCGAATCGGCAGCACCCAGCGCGTCACGGACGACGAATGCCGCGACGTGGCTCCCGGCCTGGTCGAATCCGGGCGTCCACTGGAACCGCCCGGATCCGCTCCCGTTGTCGGTGAAGGTCGCCCCCTCCGGGAGGACCGCCGCGCTCATCGCGATCACGTCGCCATCCACGTCCTCTCCGTGCACGTCGACCGTCATCCGCGCGCCTTCGTGGGCCACCAGGGAGTGGTTTCCGATCGCGAGCGAGGGAGGATGATTTGGTTGACCGGGCATCCCGAGCCGGAGTTGGTCCAGCGATTCGCGCAGATTCGTGATCGAGGCGAGTCGGTTCGAGCCGCGCCCGGCGACCAGCGCGAACTCGAGGGTCTGCTCTTCGCCGGGAAGCATGTGAAAGGGCCCCGTCGACACCAGGATTTGCCGCCCCCCATACCCAGTATTCCTGTCGATCAACCCCGAACCGGTGACGGGGTCCCCCGGGACATCGAAGGTAGGCGACCCATCCGCGCCGCGGCGGCGGAGGACATCGTATGCCTGCGACACGTACGGGAAGCCCTCGTCAAATGGGAACCCTAGGAAGCGATGGAACCCCGTCATTCCGAGGAGCCGGGAGCCGCCCGCCGCTGTCGGAACGGACGGCCCACGAAGAACGGCCACGCCAATCGCAGGCGGCGCCCCGCCGTCCGGATACAGCGACCGCGTACTGTAGGCGTAGCCGACGGAACGCGTCGTATCGCATCCCACCACGTCGTTGAACGGCTGGCCCACCGTGCCGAAGTAGTTCATGGTGCTGACGTCCAGCCATAGGCCCGCGTAAGTACTGTCCCAAGGCACCGAGCCGGAGTTCCGCAAGGTGAACTTCAGGAAGACGGTGCGGTCAAGCGGTCCGTCTTGCCCGATGGACCATGAAAGCTGACGAACCTCGGCACCCATGCAGGCGTTGTTGTAGACGCTCCAGACCGTCACGTCACCGGCGTCAAGCGGGCTGCCGATGGAATCCGTTGGCGCTCCTTGGTCGGTCGGCCAGTCTCTCCGATCCGGAGCGTCGCCGACCCCACGCCGAAGTCTGTAGTTCTTGAACCGGGGATCGACAGCCGGCGAGGCGGCGCCGGAAATGGGGCCCGGCACGAATCCCGGGCGGTGGGCGCCCCGGGCGCCGCTCGGCGCCCCGGCCCCGAGCGCCCCCAGCCCGGTGTCTTATAAACAAATGACGCGGCCGACG
>JBKJXM010000206.1:0-2793 GCA_046716305.1 Candidatus Eiseniibacteriota bacterium | reverse complement strand
GGGCTCCTCTGGATCGCGGGCGGCGCGCTTCACGTGGCCGCTCCGATCTTGCTCGCGCGGCGCGGCGGCGGGATCGTCGCCGAAGTGGGCACCCTTCTCGCCGCCGTCGCCACGGGCATGGTGGCCGTGTCCGTCGCGCTGGCCGCCCGGGGCGGAGGCGCCTCGCCGTGGCGGCGGATCGCCCTGGGGCTTCTCGGGGCGGGAGGCTCGCTCGTCCTGTTCGCGCGCTCGCGCCACACCGCGACCGATCTGGCGCTCGGGTTCGGCGCCGGGGCGTTCGTCGCGCTCCTACTGGTCACCACGGAAGCGGCGCTCCAGGAGTCGATCGGCCCGGAGGCGCGCGCACGGGTCTTCGCGCTTCGCGATTTCACCGCGCGCTTCCTGGTGCTGGCGTCGGCGGGACTGGCCGGGCTGCTTCTCGCGCGGGGCGTTGTGCCCGCGGAATTGGCCATTCTGGGCGCGGGACTTTTCCTGGCGGCGGGTGGGATCGCGTTGGCGCTTCTGGCGAGGCGGAGCGGCGGCGGTGCGGGGGCCTCCGGAGCAGGCGGCGCCCGGGCGGGCTAGAAGATCTTCTTTCCTTCCGCGACGATCTCGTTCAAGGCGTCGCGGAAGTAGGGCGTCGTGTTCGCGAAGTCGGCGCCGACGCGCTCCTTGTAGGTCTCCCACGATTTCTTGATCTCGTACCCGAGCACGGCGACCAGGTTGCCGTCCTTGATCCCGCGCTCGCGCTTCTCGCGGTTGTAGATGGCGATGTCCGACGCGAGGACGCGGGCGAGCCGGCGGGCCTTCTCGTGGCGCTGCATCTCCTCCGGCGTGAGTCCTTCCGGCACGGCCGACGCGGAGATTCTCGGGCGGGGAGCCGCGGCGTCAGGCGCGTTCGGGAGCGGAGCGGGAACCGCCCGGGGCACGGCCGGAGCCGGCGCCGGCGGCGCGGGAAACCGCGCGGGAGCTTGCCGCGCCGGGAACGGCGGAGGCTGAGCCGGCGCCTGCTGCGCGGGAAATGGCGGAGGCTGAGCCGGCGACGGCTCCGCGGGAAACGGCGACGTCCCGAACGCGGGCGGCGCGGGTGCGGCCCGGGGAGGAGCCGCCGGGGCGGTCTCGACCGACGGAGCGCTGAACGACGCGAAGCGCTCGAACTCCGGCTCGGCCGGGCGCTCCGACGCGGTCTCCTGAGTCGGAAAACGCTCGAATGCCTCGCCTGAGTCAGGCGGCGCCGGCTGCGGGGATGACGGTGGAGGCGACGGCGGCGGCGCGGCCGCGGCTGGAGGAGCCGGCTGCTCGGACGGAACCGGCGCCTCCGGGCTCGGCGGGACCAGCGGCAACTCCGACGGCATCACCATGGGCGCCGACGACTTGACCTGCATCACCTCGCCGCACTTCCGGCAGCGCACACGAGCCCCCTGCGGCGGCACGAGCGAATCGGCGATCGTGTAGCGCGCTTGGCAACTGGTGCACTCGATGTTCATGCCGTTCGCTCCCTCGGGGCCGACGACGATCCCTGTTCGTCCCGTCTATCGGCCGATCTACCCGCAACTTTCGGCAATTCTGGCTATCCGCTGCCCAGGAACTGGTCGACGCCGGGAGCGTGCGTCCCGATCCACGCACGCAGATGCTCTCGCCCCTGTTCCCGCTCGCCCTGATCCAGCAATTCGACGCCGATCTCGCGCGCGGCTTCCATGAGATCGGCATCGAGGAGCGGATCGGCCACTCGTAGCTCGGGGAAGCCATGCTGCGACGTTCCCAGCACCTGACCCGGGCCGCGCAGCTTCAAGTCCTCCTCGGCGAGACGAAACCCGTCCGAGGTCTGCCGGAAGAGCGTCAGCCGCTTCCGGGCGAGCTCGCCCATGTCGCGCGTCAGCGCGAGCACGCACCGCCCCGGCCGATCCGCGCGCCCGACTCGGCCGCGGAGCTGATGGAGCTGCGCCAGCCCGAAGCGGTCGGGGTGCTCGATCAGGACGAGCGTCGCGTCCGGAATGTCCAGCCCCACCTCCACGACCGTCGTCGCCACCAGCACGCGCGCTGCCCCCGAACGAAAGCTCTCGATCGCCGCGCTTCGCTCGGCGGGCTTCAGGCGGCCGTGGATCAGCGCGACCCCGGCGGACGCGAGCGCGGGAATCTTCGCGAGCGCGGCCGCCTTCGTGGTCGCCGCCTTGAGGACCTTTTGATCTGGGAGAGTGGGCTCCTCCGATTCCTCCACCACCGGGTAGACGACGAACGCGCTCCCGCCGTTCGCCACCTCGCGCACGAGTAGATCGAGAAGCGCGGCACGATCGTCCCCGTTCACGGCTTCCGTCGTCACCGCCACGCGCCCCGGCGGCTTCTCCGGGAGGAGCGAGAGATCGAGGTCGCCGTAAATCGCCATCGCGAGGCTGCGCGGAATCGGCGTGGCGGAAAGGACGAGGAGGTGGGCCCCGGCGCGCCCGGTCCCCCTTTCGGCGAGCGCGACGCGCTGCCGCACGCCGAAGCGGTGCTGCTCGTCCACCACCACGAAGCCGAGGTCCCGGTACGCGAGGTCCTGGCCCAGGAGCGCGTGCGTCCCGATCACGAGCTGGACGGCGCCCGAGGCGAGGCCCGAGCGGATCTCTTCGCGCTCGGCCGCGGGCGTCGCCGCGGTGAGAAGCGCGAAGCGAATCCCGGCCGGCCCGAGGAGCCGCTCCGCGGTGCGCGCGTGTTGCTCGGCGAGGATCGCCGTGGGCGCAAGCAGCGCCGACTGCGCGCCCGCTCCCGCCGCCCGCACCACCCCGGCGAGAGCCACGACCGTCTTTCCCGAACCGACGTCCCCCAGGAGGAGCC
>JBKJXM010000205.1:0-4272 GCA_046716305.1 Candidatus Eiseniibacteriota bacterium | reverse complement strand
GCCTTCTTCGTCCCGGTCACTCGGTGGGCCGACGACGAGTGGCCGTTCGCGGAGACACTGCTCCAGGCTCGTTGACGGCCGTGTGCATAGCAGCCGAGCGCTACGCGAAAAGCGGAATTGATCCAGCTGCTATGCACTCTCCACGGCGCACACTGCGCCGGCCTAAGTCTTACCCACTACCTTCCCCAACTCTTCCACAGCCCTGACGATCTGATCGTCCCTTAGATACGGCGCCGGGCCCAGGCGCAGCACTTCGCCCCGGAAATCGGCCAGCACGTCCCGCTCGCGCAGCTCCAAGCAGAGCGCCCCGGCCCGCGGACTCTTCAGGGCTAGAAAACCCCCGGTCCGCTCGAGCGGCAGCAAGCGGTCGCGCGTTATCACGCGCGACGTCAGATTTAGGGCGTCGAAGCGCTCGACCAGGAGCCGGATCTGATGCCGGCTCACGTCGCGCAGGCGCTCGGGCGTGAGAAGCTCCCGCTCGAAGAAGTCGAAGACCCGCGCCGCGCGGTAGTGGCTGGTGGGATCGTAGGTGGCCCCGGCCCAGCGGTCGGGCCCCTCGGCGTAGGTCACCTGCCCCTCCGACTTCTCGGCCAGCCGCGTGAATTCGCCGAACCAGCCGGTGATGGCCGGGCGGTACTCCCGCGCGTGAGGCGGGACGCGCAGGAAACAGTTTCCCTCCCCGAGCTGGCAGTACTTGTACCCGCCGCCGGTGACGAACGCCTCGCGCAGCCCCTCGCTCTCGAGCGAGAAGGGGACGACGTTCAGGTGGTGGTAGGCGTCGACCAGGAGCTCGGCGCCAGCCCGCCGGCACGCCGCCATGACGACGCGGAGATTCGGCACGATGGCGGCGTTCCCGAAGAGCACCGACGAGACGAGCACCGCCGCGGTGCGGAGATCCACCCGCGCCGCGAGTCGCTCGGCCAGCGTGTCGATAGGTTCGGTCCCCACCTTCACCAGCTCGAAGTGCGGGTCTTCCGCCATGCGGTCGAGCTGGCGGCGGATGGAATGGAATTCCCCGTCGGTGGTGATCAGCCGGGGTCGAAGGCGGAGCGCAAGCGCCGAGAGGAAGCGCACGACCAGCTCGTGCGTGTTCTCCCCGAGCGCGACCTCGGCCGGAAGCGTCCCCAGGAGGCGCGCGAAGCCGCGCCGCACGCGATCGGCCTTCTCGGCCGCGCGCTCCCACTTCTCGTCCACCTTCTCGGCCGCGTCGTTCCAGGCCTCGATCTGCCCTTCGAACGCCACGTCCGGCCATTCCTGGTGGGAGTGCCCCGTCAACAAGAGCCGTTCCCCGACCCGGAATCGGGTGTAGTGCCGGGCCAGCTCCCCGGCCGCGCTCGTCCCGTCAGGCGGCAGCGGCAACTCTCCTCGGCGCGAGCTTCGCGATCGCGAGTCCCGCGAGGAACCAGCCGATCAGCTCCATGACCAGCTCGGCCCCGATGAACGCGGGCGGGAATCCGTACCAGTTCCAGTAGCTCACGCTGAGCGAGAGAAACGCGAAGAGCGCGAGCAGAAGCACGACGGCGACGCGCCGGCAGTAGTTCCCCGCGATCATCGCGACGACGAGCGCGGCGACCAGGGCCGCGAGCACGTTGGAGATGAGCTCCGTGACGAGCTGCCGGGGCTCGAGTGGTTCGCCTCCCTCGGCCTTGTAGACAAGAATCCCGGTCGGGCCCCTCCGAAGCTTCTCCGCCCAGACTTTCTGCTCGGCTTCGCTCGGATGGTCCGTCACTCCTTCCGCCGGGAAGATGTAGAGGCCCGACCGGGGCACCGAGCCGCGGAGCTCCCCGATCACGTGGTCCTCGTTCGTGAACGTGCTGAATCCAGCCATTCCGAGCGGCGTGACCATGTGGGCCACGGCGCCCCAGGCGAACACGATCAGTCCGCCCACGAGCGCCGCCGCGATGATCCTCCCCATGCCCTCCTCCTTGGTTTGGGTGCTACAGCTCGCTCCGGATCGCCCAGAGATCCGGGAAGAACGGCTTGTCGAGGGTGGTCCTGAGATACGCCGCTCCGGCCGACCCCCCCGTCCCCTGCTTCATGCCGATCGTCCGCTCCACCATCTTGACGTGGCGGTAGCGCCACTCCTGGAACCCTTCGTCCAGGTCCACCATCCGCTCGCAGATCGATGCGGCCATCGGATCCTTGCGGTAGACCTCGATCAGCACCGGGTGGAGAGCCGGCGCGAGCTCGATCGACCGGGTGACATCGCGCGAGAGAAGCTCCGGCGGCACGGCGTAGCCGTGGCCCGCCAGGAACTGAAGAAACGCGTCCCACACGGTCGGCTCGGCCATGCGCTTCTCCAGCCGGCGGCGCGCCTCGGTTCCGGCCGGGTAGCGCTCGACCGACGCGGGGTTCTTCGCGCCCAGGGCGAACTCCAGCTCGCGGAACTGCCAGGACTGAAAGCCGCTCCCCGACTCGAGGCGGGAGCGGAAGGTGAGGAACTCGAGCGGCGTCATCGTCTCGAGCACGTCGATCTGCGCCACGACCACCTTGAGAATGGTGAGCACGCGCTTCAGCGTGTGGAGCGAGCGCGGGATGTCCTTGGCGATCAGCTTTCCATTCAGGTAGTCCAGCTCGTGGAGCAGCTCCTTGAACCAGAGCTCGTACACCTGGTGGACCACGATGAAGAGCGTCTCGTCGTGCTCCGGGCCATCGGAAAGCGGCGACTGGAGGGCGAGGAGCTGGTCCAGTTTCAGGTAGCCGCCGTAGGTCACGCCCATCGGTTCCTCCCGGTCACGTGAAGCGGGGTCGGTAGCTGTTCAGAGATTCGTAGGGATCGGGCCACGGGAGCCGGTAGCCCAGCTCGTACGCGGCGTGCCGCGTCCAGTAGGGGTCCCAGAGATGCGCCCGCGCGAGTAGGCAGAGATCCGCGCGCCCCGCGGCCAGGATCGTGTTCACGTCGGCGTAGGAAGAGATGTTTCCCACCGCCATCGTCGCGATCCCCGCCTCGTGGCGGATCCGGTCCGCGAAGGGAGTCTGGAACAGGCGGCCGTAGACCGGGCGCTGATCGGGGACCGTCTGCCCGGCCGACACGTCCACGATATCGCAACCGTGGTCGTGGAGCATCCGCGCGACGTCCACAGCGTCCTGGGCCTCCATGCCGCCGGGCGCCCAATCCACCGCGGAGATGCGCGCCGACATGGGGCGGCCGGCGGGCCAGACCTCCCGGACCGCCGAGAATATTTCGAGCGGAAAGCGCAACCGGTTCTCGAGGGTGCCCCCGTACTCGTCGTCGCGGCGATTCGTGAGGGGCGAGATGAAGCTGGCGAGCAGGTAGCCGTGCGCCATGTGGATCTCGAGCAGATCGAACCCGGCCTCGACGGCGTAGCGCGCCGCCTGGACGAACCGCTCGCGCACCGCCTCCATGTCGGCGCGCGACATCTCGCGCGGGGCCTGGCTGTGCGGGTAGTAGGGCACAGCCGAGGGCGCCAGGAGCGGCCAGTTCCCCTCCGGCAGCGGCTCGTTGTCCCCCTCCCACGAGAGGCGCGTCGAGCCCTTCCGTCCCGCGTGGCCCAGCTGCATCGCGATCTTGGCTCGCGTGCGCGCGTGCACGAAACCGACGATCCGCTTCCACGCCGCCGCGTGCTCGTCCGAGTAGAGACCGGCGCAGCCGGGCGAGATGCGGGCCTCGGGGCTCACGTCCGTCATCTCGGCAAAGACCAGCCCGGCTCCTCCCATCGCGCGAGACCCGAGATGGACGAGGTGCCACTCGTCGGGCATCCCGTTCACGGCGGAATACTGGCACATGGGTGACACCGCGACGCGGTTCTCGAGCACCAGGTCGCGCAGGCGGAAGGGGGTGAAGAGCGGGGGCGGTGGCGGATCGCGCGGCACGGGGATGCCCGACTGCCGCTCGGCCTCCCCTGCGAACCAGGCGTCCACCTTCGCGACGAAGGCCGGATCGCGCGCCTTCAAGTTCTCGTGCGTCACGCGAAGGCTCCGCGTGATCAGGGTGAAGGCGAATTGGATCGGCTCAAGCCCCATGTAGCGCTCGGTGTCCTCGAACCATTGGAGCGATGCCTGCGCGGCGCGCTGGAGGCTCTCGACGGCCGGGCGCCGCGCCGTCTCGTAGACGGCGAGCGCATCGGGGATGGACGGGTTCGCCTTGATCGCCCGCACCAGCTCCACGGCGTCCTCCATCGCGAGCTTCGTACCCGAGCCCACGGACAAGTGCGCGGTGTGCGCCGCGTCCCCCGCGACCACGAAGTTTTTCCAGTGCCAGCGCTCGTTCCGGATGGTGGGAGAGCTGCGCCAGAGGGAGCGGTTCGAGAG
>JBKJXM010000204.1:0-4064 GCA_046716305.1 Candidatus Eiseniibacteriota bacterium | reverse complement strand
GCGACATCCCGAAGGTGCCGCTCAACCTCACGCTCCTGAAGGGCTGCTCCATCGTGGGCGTCTTCTGGGGCGACTTCGCCCGGCGAGAGCCCAAGGGCTTCGCGGAAGGCGTGGCCCAGCTCGGACGGTGGTACCGTGAGGGCAAGCTGCGGCCCCACGTCTCGGCGACCTTTCCCCTCGAGCAGGCCAAGGACGCGCTCAAGCTCATGGCGGGCCGGAAGGTGACGGGCAAGGTCGTCCTCACCGTCGGACCCCGGCCCTGACCCGGGCACATCGATAATCGGGATAGGGGTGCCGGCTTACGCCGGCATCCCCTCCCACACCACCCGGCATGCGGGTCCGCACCGGGCGGTTCGTGAAGTTGAGGTCATGCGCGCAGCCTTGGAAGGCCGAGCGCGTCGAAATATGCGATGGTCAGCACGGCATTCAGGCCTTGGGCCGCGGACCGCCACCATCGGCGGGTGTTGGCCGCCGCCTGGGCGGCCACGAAGACCGACGCTCCGCGGGCTCGAAGTTCGCGGAAGACCGTCTTCCCTCGTTTCCACTGCTTCAGTTGGACGGCCCGGAGCCGGTGGCGGATCCACTGGTCGAGGTCGCCGAAAATGCCTGGTGTTTCCGCGAGGCTGAAGTAGTTGCGCCAGCCGGGCAGATATCCTCGGAGGTCGGCGATCACCTGACCCATGCTCCGTCCACCGATCCGCCGGGTGATGTGGCGGACCCGTTCCTTCATGTCGTCAAGGGCTTTGTCCGCCACCCGGAGCCTCACCGCACCACCCGCCGCTACCCAAAACGAGTAGCCGAGGATCTTACGGTTCCGCGCCAGGTCGACCGCGCTCTTCGCCTCGTTGACGCGTAGCCGGAGTCGCGCGAAGAGCTGCCTCAGCAGCGCCATTACCCGCAGGCCCGCACGACGACTGCGCACGTACACGTTGCTGTCGTCAGCGTAGCGCACGAACGCATGGCCGCGCTTCTCCAGTTCCTTGTCCACCTCGTCGAGGAGCACGTTGGCGAGCAGCGGGGAGAGCGGTCCACCCTGGGGTGTCCCTTCCTCCCGCTCCATCACCACCCCGTTCGCCATCACGCCGGCGTCGAGATAGCGACGGATGAGCCCCAACACGCGCCGGTCCGGAATTCGCTTCGCGAGCCTGCCCATGAGCACATCGTGATTGACGCGGTCGAAGAACTTCTCGAGATCCACGTCCACCACGAACCGGCGGCCTCCCTCGACGTAGCGCTTGGCCGCCATCACCGCGTCGTGGGCGCTGCGCCTCGGTCGGAAGCCGTAGCTGTGCTCGGAGAAAGTCGCATCGAAGCCGGGCTGCAGGACCTGGAGCAGGGCCTGCTGGATGAGCCGATCGAGCACCGTCGGGATGCCAAGCTCGCGCACCCCGCCGCCGCTCTTCGGAATCCACTGCCGCTTCACCGGTGAGGGCTGGTACGTCCCCGCGAGCAGTTCCCCGCGAGTCCGTGTCCAGTGGTCCCACAGGTAGGGCAGCAGCTGTTCCGTCGTCATCCCGTCGATGCCGGGACTGCCCTTGTTCTTCCTCACTCGCTTCAGCGCGGCTTTCAGGTTCGGGCGGGACAGCACCCGCTCCATCAGCCCGTCGCCGTCGTTGCCCGGGTGTCCGCTCTCCTTCGCCGCCTTCGGAGCTTCCACACTCCGTCCACCTCTCGGGGCTTCACCCCTACCCATAAACGGGAGTTCCAGTTGCCCGGACATCTGTGGCCTGGCCCCTCCGAGGCTCGGGTGCGCCGCACCCTCCTTCACGTTTGGTCCTTCACCGCCACGAGCAGGCGGCTACTATGACCTCGGCTGACTTCTCGCTCCGCTTCCGCGTCGCCCTTTCAGGCGTGAGGCGAGATCTCCCCAGGTATGCGACGTCACCCTTCCCCGCGCGGCCGCCGGATCTACGTCGCCTGGGCTTGGCCATCGAGGCTTCGCGGCCTTTCGCCCGCTCGCCCCGCCCGGCTCCGCCTCATATCCGGTTCCTGTTCGTCGGCCCGCGGTTTCGCTCCCCGCTTCCTCTCCACGGTCGGTCGCCCTTCCGCAGTTGCGGTTCGCTTCGTTTGCGATGGCCTGCTCACGAGAGGACTTGCACCTCCAAGGTGGCGTGCTTGCTGGGCGCACGAAAAGCGAAGGGGGCGGCACGCGCCGCCCCCTTCGGGTCCTACGAGATCACGGACGCGATCAGAAGATGGGCACGAACAGCAGGTTGCGGAACGAGAGGTCGAACGGCTCTGGGACGATGAACCTCTCGTACGTGGTGCCGCGGGCGGGAAGCACGCCGAGGGGCCGGTCGGAGATGTCGGACTCTCCGGGGTCGGCCGCTCCGCCTCCCTCCGTCACCGCCACCAGGGAGTCGCTCCTCGTGGTGGCTCCGAACTGCGTCTGGAACACCCCGCCGCGGAACAGGCGGACCGTGAAGTAGTTCGCCGAGTCGGAGAGGAACTCGGGAACGCTCACGAAGTGGATGGCGGTCGAGAAGTGACCGCGCTCGGCGATGACGAGGCCGGTGGAGGCGTTCAGGTCGTCCCACAGGGGGGCGATCCTCGGCGCGCCGGCCAGGAGCTCGGGCACGGTCTCGCTGAAGTCGACGTCGCCGGCGCCGAAGGTCAGGTTGCCGTTCGAGTTCACGAAGACCGAGCTCCAGTCCCGCCCCTGGAAGCGGAAGTCGAAGCCGATGGGGAGCTCGAAGGTGGTGTCGTCTCCCGCGGGTACGAGCTCGCCCTGGTAGCGGTTCACGGTGAGGACGTAGCGTCCGTCCTCGGCGCCGTCGCCGTTGAAGTCCAGGTCGGGGAACGCGCTCACCGCGACCGCGAGGTCGAGGTCCACCACCGCCCGGACGAGGAGCCTGGAGAGCAGGCCCGCGCCGCTGTCGTCGTCGGCGGCCAGGAGCGTCCCCGTCTCGGCGTCGAAGATCCCGAGGGTGGAGTCAAAGGCGCCGCGGACGATCTCGATGGCCAGGATGTCGCCCGCCTTGGCCTTGAAGCGGTAGTAGTCGACGTCGTTGCCCACGGGGTCGATCTCCGAGAAGTGGCGCATGGAGCTCGTGTCGAAGGGCGGGTGGATGCGGGTGGCACGGGCGATCGTGTTGTTCCGCTCGAAGACGTCGGCGAAGCCCCGCTTGAAGTTGAAGAACGTGAGGTGGGAGTTCGCGAGGTCGTTGTCCGCGGCGGTGAAGATCTCGAAGGAAGCCGTCTCATCGTCCATGTCGATCACGCGGCGGCGGAAGCGCCCGCGCAGGTCGGTCTCGTTCTCGAAGCCCGACGTCACCTTCCCGCCGCAGCTCAGGCCGGCCAGCCCGTCCGTGGCCGTGATGTCCTCGTAGTCCAGGACGGCCAGGTTGCCGATGCGCTTCAGGGTGATGCTGAAGGTGTTCGCGCCCGTGTTGGGGAACTCGGGGACGTCCGTGTACGTCACCGTGAACTCGTGGTCGGACTGATCGAAGGTCACGACCCCGCCCGCGGCGTTGTTGAGGTCGTCCCAGAGTCCGGCGATGCGCGGCGGGCCGCCCAGGTGCTCCGGCACCGTCTCCGTGAAGTCGATGCTCCCCTGCCCGAAGGTCAGGTTCCCGTTGGCGTTGACGAAGACGGACTCGAACTCCTGCCCGCACATCTTGAAGGGGAAGGGCAGGGGCAGCTCGACGAAGTCGTCGTCCCCGACGGGCAGCGGATCGCCGGCACGGAAGCCGTTGAAGATCACGTTCACGCCGGTGGTGGGGACCCCGGGGACGGAGGCCACGGGGGTGAAGACGCTCGGGTCGTCCGGCGAAGAGACGTTGTCCGACTCGGCGGCACCGTTGTGGAACTCCTCCGGGCCGGGCAGTGCCGCCGGAGCCGTGCTGAACCCGCCGGCCAGGATCTGGTCCACGTACACCGCGTACTGCGCGGCGGGAGTCAGGCCGTTGAAGCGATAGGTGCCCGTGACCGGATCCGACTGCGCCGTGCTGTCCGTGAAGTCGCCCGAGACGGCGGAGACCGCGTCCACGAACGGGTTGAGGATGTTGCGGGCAATGACGTTGACGCCGCTGATCCTCGTGGTGCCGGTGCTCGTGAAGATGGTG
>JBKJXM010000203.1:0-5088 GCA_046716305.1 Candidatus Eiseniibacteriota bacterium | reverse complement strand
GTCCCTTGGGCCGGCGCTCGCGCCTGATGCCGCGCTCCCGCCGCTCGATCTCCTCGACCGGCACGAAGCCACGCAACAGTCGATCGAGGAATCGGAGCTGTTCGAGCTGTCGCGGGTGCTCGAGCGCACGCTCGCCGACTTCGACGTGGCGGGCAAGGTGTCCGAGGTTCACCCCGGCCCGGTGATCACCCTCTTCGAGTACGAGCCCGCGCCCGGCGTGAAGGTGAACCAGATCCTCCAGCGTCAGGACGACCTGGCGCTGTCGCTCAAGGCGCAGCGGATCCGGATCGTGGCGCCGATCCCGGGGAAGGCGGCGGTCGGGATCGAGATCCCGAATCGCAAAAAAGCGATCGTCTCCTTCCGCGAGATCGTCGAGTCGAAGGGATTCCAGGGCACGACCGAGGGGCTTCCGTTCGCCCTGGGGAAGGACGTGGCGGGGGAGCCGTTCACCACCTCGCTCGAGAAGATGCCGCACGTCCTGATCGCGGGCGCGACCGGCTCGGGGAAGAGCGTCTGCATCAACACGCTCATCATGAGCCTCCTGATGAAGCGGACCCCCGCCGAGCTCCGCTTCATCATGATCGATCCGAAGATGCTCGAGCTGACGCCGTACAACGGGATTCCGCACCTCCGGATGCCGGTGGTGACCGATCCCAAGAAGGCGGCGCAGGCGCTCCGCTACTGCGTGAAGGAGATGGAGCGCCGCTACCAGACCTTGGCGAAGCAGGGCGCCCGGAACATCGAGGCGTACAACCGCCTGGGCTTGAATCCCGCCGAACACGAAGACCCGAAGCTCCCGTACCTGGTCGTGGTGGTGGACGAGCTGGCGGATCTGATGGCGCTTCTCCCGACGGAGATCGAAGAGCCGATCGGCCGTCTGGCCCAGATGGCGCGCGCCGTCGGGATCCACCTGATCCTAGCGACGCAGCGGCCGTCGGTGGACGTGATCACCGGCGTGATCAAGGCGAACTTCCCCTCGCGAATCGCCTTCCAGGTCGCGAGCCGGACGGACTCGCGCGTGATCCTGGACATGAACGGCGCGGAAAGCCTGCTCGGAAACGGCGACTCGCTCTTCCTCCCGGCCGGAAAGCCGGAGCCCTACCGCATCCACGGCTCCTACGTGTCGGGCGAGGAGATCGAGCGCGTGGTCGCGTTCTTGAAAGAGCAGGGCGGTCCCGTGGCCGCCGACGACTCGGCGCTGGAGCAGGTCCGGGCGCTGGAAGAGTCGGAGAGCGACGACGAGCTGTTGGAAGAGGCGATGCGGATCGTGGTGCTGCACCGCCAGGCGTCCACGTCCATGCTGCAGCGCCGGCTCAAGGTCGGCTACTCGCGAGCGGCGCGGCTCCTCGACGACCTCGAGGCCCGCGGCGTGGTCGGTCCTTCCGAGGGAGCCAAGGGGCGCGAGGTGCTGGTGACCGAGCACGAGCTGGCGGAGCGCCGCTCCCAAGCGGCCCTGGGCACGGAGGATGAGCTGTGATCCGCCCGATCGCGCTGGAGCCGGTGGGCGTGATGCCCGCGGAGACGGATCGCATCGCCGCAGGGCTCGCCGCCGCGCCCGCCGCTGCCGCGCCGGCCCGCGTCGCCATCGTCACGCTCGGCTGCGCGAAGAACCTGGTGGATTCGGAGATCATGGCGGGGCTTCTCGCGACCGGCGGCTTCGCGACCGCGGCCGCGGCCGACGGGGCGGATATCGCCGTGGTCAACACGTGCGCCTTCATCGGCCCGGCGCAGAAGGAGTCGATCGACCGAATTCTCGAGCTGGCCGCGCTGAAGCGGGAAGGGCGCCTGGGCGGCATCGTGGTGGCCGGCTGCCTGGCGCAGCGCTTCCAGGGAGAGATCCTCCGCGAGATCCCTGAAGTGGATGCCGTGGTCGGCACGGGGCAGGTGGAAGCGATCGTGCGGGTGGCGCACCGCGTCCGCGGCGGCGGCGCCGGTCCGCTCCTCGAAGTCGGGCCGGCCGGGACCGCGGTCGATCTGGCGGCGCACCGCGCGGTCTCGACGCCGCGCCACGTCGCCTACCTGCGCATCGCCGACGGCTGCGACTTCCGCTGCACCTTCTGCATCATCCCGACGCTCCGCGGGGATCTCCGCAGCCGCCCGCTGGAATCGGTGGTGGCCGAGGCCCGCCGCCTCGCCGCGTCGGGCGCGAAGGAGCTGCTCCTGATCGCGCAGGACTCGACCTCCTACGGCGAAGACCGCTACGGCGTCGCCAAGCTTCCCGAGCTTCTGCGCGAGCTCGCGCGCGTCGACGGGATCGAATGGCTGCGCGTTCACTACACGCACCCGAAGACCTGGAGCGAGGAGCTGATCCAGGCGTTCGAGGAAGAGCCCAAGATCTGCCGTTACGTCGACATTCCGCTCCAGCACGTCACCGACGCCATGCTCCGCCGCATGCGGCGCGAGGTGAAGCGCGCCGAGACGGAGCGGCTCATGGAGACGCTGCGGCGGCGGCTTCCCGGAGTCGCGATCCGCACGCACTTCATCGTGGGATTTCCGGGCGAGACCGACGCCGACTTCGAAGAGCTTCTGAAGACCGTGCGCGACGCCGCCTACGACCACGTCGGCTGCTTCGCCTACTCTCGCGAGGAGGGCACGCCCGCGGGGCGGATGAAGGAGCAGGTCCCGGAGCGCGTGAAGCTGGAGCGCCGCCGTCGCCTCATGGCGGCGCAGCGCGAGGTGGCCGCCCGGGTGTGGGGCTCGTGGGTCGGGCGCGAGGTGGAAGCGCGCATCGACGCTCCGGCCAAGGGGCGCTCCGGCGCCTGGGAAGGGCGCGTCGAGCAGCAGGGCTACGAGGTGGACGGGAAGACGCTGATCCGTCCGGGCGCGGGACGCCCCGCGCTTGACCAGGGAAGCCGGGTCAAGGTTCGGATCCAGGCGGCCCGCGGCTACGATCTGGAGGGGGAGGTGCTCGCGTGAAGCGATGGGCCGCCGTCTTTGTTACGGCGCTAGCCATGCTGCTTGGAGCGCCCAGGGCGGACGCGATGTTCCGGACGCACGCCATGATGCTCGACTCGGTGGCGACGATTGTCGCGACGGATCTCCTGCGCGGGACCGTGACCGGCCGCCCGGTGGTGCTCCTGGTGCCGATCCAGGGGGACAGCCTGGGACTCCTGGAGCAGCGCCTGCTCGAGCGCCTGCGCACCGACGGCAGGGACGTGCGGATCCGCCAGCGTGCGCTCGTCCTTCCGGGAATACCGCCGCCGACGCTCCCGCCCGGAATCTCGACCGCGTCCCCGGCCGGAGACCCGAGCGTGGCCGAGCTCCACGCGCGCGTCGACGGCGTGGGCGTGGCGTACGTTCGGCGGATCCGTTCCTTCCCGTTCGGGGTGAAAGGATACGAGCGGATCGTTTCGATGCGCGCGAGCACGACGCTCGTGGATCCGGGGACGGGCCAGGTCCTCTGGGCGCGGAGCGCGTCCCGCTCCGTCACCGACGTCGTCGCGAAGCGCGACCTCGCCTACGCGGCGGGCGGCTCCGAAGCATTCGATCCGCCGCTGCCGCGCGGCTCGGGGCTCAAGATCCTCGAGCCCCTGATCGTGATCGGCGTCGTCGCCGGACTCGTCGTGCTCTTCTACTCCAACCGGAACTGAACGGAGCGGGCTCGAACAATGAACCCAGGGAGGGTGGGCATGGGCCTCGCGGCCAGGCAGCACCAGGTGCTCGGGCGGGAGTATTTCGACCGCGGCCAGTATGCGGCGGCCATCCACGAGATCGAGGAGGCGCTCCGCCTGGTCCCCGAGTTCCCCGACCTGCACAACCAGCTGGGGCTGGCGCTGGGAATGAACGGCGACCGCGAGCCCGCGGTGGCCGCGTTCCGCCGCGCCCTCGAATTGAATCCCAATTACATGGAGGCGCGGCTGAATCTGGCGATCGTCTACAACGAGCTGGGCCGCTACGACGAGGCGCTGGAGGAGTTCGCGGTCGAGTCGCGGCGCGATCCCGACCACGACAACCTGTCGCCCGACGTCCGGAGCTTCCTCGCCGATTCCCACGTGCTCCTGGGGGACGCCTACCGCGACCTCGGCATGACGGTGGACGCCACGCAGGAATACCGGAAGGCGCTGAAGGTGGCGCCGCAGTTCCTGGACGTGAAGAACAAGCTGGGCGCCGTCTACTGCTCCATGGGGCTCTACTCCGACGCCGAGGAGGAGCTGCGCTCGGCCCTGGCGCAGAACCCCCGCTACGTGGACGCGCGGACGACGCTGGGGCTGGTCTACTACCGCTCGGGGCGGCGATACCGCGCGCGGGAGGAGTGGGAGCGCTGCCTCGCCGAGCAGGAATCGGACGTCCGGGCGCGCGCCTACCTCGAGATGCTCGACCGGGAGGATAGCGGCGGGGACGCCCTCGCCCCATGATGCGCCGCGCCGCGCCCATCCTGGCGCTCCTCCTCGTGGTGCTCGGCTGCGGCGCAACGATTCAAGAGCAGAGCGGCGGCGCCGCCGACTTCGAGCGGGCCAAGGCCGCGCTCGACCGGCGCGACTGGATCGAGGCCTCGCTCGGCTTCAAGAGCTACGTCGAGCAGTACCCGGGCACGGACCGGACCGACGACGCGCTCTACTACCTGGGCCTGTCGTATTTCCAGAACAAGGAGTACGCGCTCGCCTCCGCTCAGTTCGACCGGCTGACCCGGGACTTTCCGCAGTCCCCCTTCGCCGCCGACGCCATGTACTACCTGGCCCGATGCGACGACGTCCTGTCGCGCCCGGCGGCTCTGGACCAGACCGAGACCCTTCGCGCGATCGAACGCTACCGCCAGTTTCTTCAGCTTTACCCCGAGAGCGCGCACGCCTCCGAGGCGCAGGCGCGACTGACCGCGCTGGTGGACCGGCTGGCCGAGAAGCGCTTCCGGGCCGGGCGCCTCTACGCCAAGCTGGAGCATCGCCAGGCCGCCGTCATCTATCTGAGAAGCGTCCTGAGCGAGTATCCGCAGTCGCGCTGGGCCGGCGACGCCGCCGTCCAACTCGCGGAGGTGCTGGTGAAGCAGGGAAAGCGCGACGAGGCGATCGCGGCGCTCCGCCAGGTGCCGCCGCAGGCCACCGCCGAGGCGAAGGCGCGCGCGCGCGACCAGCTCCGCTCGCTGGGCGTCGC
>JBKJXM010000202.1:0-2758 GCA_046716305.1 Candidatus Eiseniibacteriota bacterium | reverse complement strand
TCCGCCACCTGATAGAGCCGATTCCCAAACCTCCCCACACACTCCCTGAAATAGTCATTGTTGTCCGGATTGTGCTCGATCCGCGAACACACGATCGCCGCCCGCTCCACCCCACACTGCTCCATCTCAAACAGCAGCTGCTCCACTCTCCCACGCGTCTCCCCATCCGGCACCACCGGCCGATACGGCCAATGCCCCCAAGCATGACAATGCGCATCAACGATCATGATCGACTCCATGGGTCCAGGGCGCAGCCCGGGTGTGCGCGAGCGAAGCTCGCAAAAATAGCTAGGGGTGTCGGGGAGCGCAGCGTCCCCGACCGGGTGTGGGCAGCGCCCACGACACTATGGCGGAAACCCTTCCAACCCACGCCGTGCCCACCCCTTCACCTCCGGCCCCAAATGCGGCACCGTCGGATGCCCAAACAGCACCGTTGGCATCCTCACCGCCGGCACATCCCCAATCACATGGATCCGATGCAGATACCCCCGCGGCGCACACACAAAATCGTCCTTCTTCACCTGAAACGCCCCAATCCCATCGAACACCCACTCCAGCTCCCCTTCCCTGATCATCCACCACTCGTCACAGTCCGAGTGCCAGTGCCCCGCCGGCAGGTCGTGCGGTTTGGCGTAGATGAAGTTGGTCATGTAGACCGGGTTGGCGATTATTTGATGACTCCACGGCGCCGGCCCGTAGATCTCCTTGAGCCCCGCCATCGTGAGGTGGGCCTGGTGCGGCGCCGGCCCCTTCCCACCGCGCGGATCTTTGGGCGTGGGGGTGGGCATCACACTGTGCGCGCTGCGCCGCTCGGCCGGTGTGCGAGAGTCCGCCGTCAGTGCCTGGGCGTCCGGCTTGCGTATGCTGACGCGCACGCCCGGCTCCGACCCCTGCACCGCGAAGCGCACCGCGTGCCCCATCGGAACGCAGAAGTACGTGTCGGGCTCGGCCACCCAGGTGCCGAGTTCTTCTATCTCCACCTCGTAGCGCCCGCCGATTACCGTGACGAACTCATCCGCGTTCGGCCGCCACAACGCCGGCGCCGTGCGCCGACTCGCCGGCTCATGAATCACGTCCGCCAGATCCTGCGGGTTCTCCATCAACCGATGAACCCAGTGGTCCCCACCCCTCGCCTCGCGAATCGTCCCCAAACTCACCGCCGGCCGATTAGGCTGCGGTATCTGCGTCGTCGCCATCTCTAAGTCGTCCCTCCCTCGCTGCGCGCCTAGTGTAGTACGCTGCCCTTCCGTGGTTCGCTAGCCGAATGCCTCTCCGCTCCATGCTCTTCACCCCCGGCGACCAACCGCGCCGCATCACCAAAGCCCTCACCTCCCTCCCAACCGACGCCGTCATCCTCGACCTCGAAGACGCTGTCGCCCTCGACCAGAAAATCCCCACCCGCACCCCAGTCGTCGCCGCCCTGGCACAACCCAGAAACCCCCGCCTCTACGTCCGAATCAACGACGCCTCCACCCCCTTCTTCTTTGGCGACCTCGTCGCTGTCGTCCAACCCGGCCTGGACGGCGTCATGCTCCCCAAAACCGCCAACCCCGAGCAGGTTTTTCTCGCCGACGCCTACCTCACCCATCTGGAGCGCGAACGCGGACTCGCGCCCAAGTCCATCGAGCTCATGCCGCTGATTGAGAACGCGACCGGTGCCGCCTCGCTCCGCCGTCTCTGCCGCCGCGCCAAACAAACCAAGCGCGTCAAGCAAATCGGACTCGGCGCGACCGACTTCACAAATGACATCGGCGCTACCTGGACCGAGGACGAGTCACAGCTACTCCTGGTCTGCTCCCAGATGGTCCTCTACTCCCGCGAGGCCGGCCTCGCCCCGCCGATCGACTCGGTCTACCCGCTCTACAAGGACCATACGGGCTATGAAGCCCGCTGCCGCCGCTCCCGCGCCCTTGGCTTCGGCGGCCGGATGTGTGTTCACCCCGACCAGCTCGAGCCAACCAACCGCCTCTACGCCCCCACCGAAGACGAGATCGCCTGGGCCAGAGACGTCATCGCCGCCTTCGAGGCGGCCGAAGCCAAAGGCATCGCCGCCCTCACCGTCCGTGGCCAGCTCGTCGACTACGCCTTCGTCACCCGCGCCCGCCAGCTCCTGAAGCGCGCAGGCTTGGCGTGACCGGCCCGCTTCACAACCTCAGGGTGCTCGACCTCTCCACATTTATCGCCGGTCCCTTCGCCGCCGGCCTGCTCGCCGAGCTGGGCGCTCACGTCACCAAGGTCGAGCAGCCCGAGATTGGCGACCCCATCCGCCAGCTCGGCACCAAGAAAAACAACCGCGCCCTCTTCTGGGCGCTCGAGGGGCGCGGCCGCCGCTCCATCACCCTCAACCTGCGCGTCCCTCGCGGACAGGCGCTGGCACGTGAGCTCGTCAAACGCGCCGATGTCGTCGTCGAGAACTTTCGACCCGGCACGCTCGAGCGCTGGAACCTCGGCTTCGAGCGCATGCTTGAGGTCAATCCAAGAGTCGTCCTCCTCCGCGTCTCCGCCTACGGCCAGCCCGGCCCATACGCGTCCCGCCCCGGCTTCGGCCGCATCGCCCAGGCGTTTGGTGGACTGACTTACCTGGCCGGCCACCCGGATCGTCCGCCCGTCCTGCCTGGTTCGGCCACGCTCGCCGATTACGCCGCCGGCCTCTACGGCGCCTTCGCCATCCTCGCCGCCCTTCGTCACGCGGAGTCATCCGGTGATGGACAGCAAGTGGACGTCTCCCTCTACGAATCGATCTTCCGCTTCACCGACT
>JBKJXM010000201.1:0-6782 GCA_046716305.1 Candidatus Eiseniibacteriota bacterium | reverse complement strand
CCGCTGGTCGAGTCCTCGAGCACGGCCCAATTCCCTCCGGTCGCGCGCGTGAAGGTCGGCGCCTGCCCCAGAGTGTCGGCCGCGAATGTCCATGTGTACTTCTTCCCCGGCAGCGGATTCTTCGCCGATTCCCCGTCCGGGGCTGCGGCCATGAGGGCTGCTGCCGCGACCAGCGCCGGCACGACGAAAACCCCTCGATGCCCTCTCATACGCCATCCCGAAATGCCAGGAACAACCTCATCATCGCCTCCGTGTCGCGCTTGCAGTAGTCCCGCAGGCCGTTGCGCAGCTGGTCGCGCTCCGACGCCGGGAGGTTCGGATCGGTGATCGCCGAAAATGCCAGAGCGGCCTGGCTCCCGTCGCGAATCAAGAGGTCGCCGTAGTCCATGCCGTCCACGACGACGGGGAGAACCGCCTTGATGGAGAACGAGCCGCGAAGCCGAGGATGGTAGTAGTACGAATGAAGCAGGTGCAGGAGGTCGACGAATCGCTGGCCCACGTGCTCCAGAAGCGGCGCGCCCAGGTCCGGATGGACTTCCGCCAGACCACGGATGATGCGCGCCTCGAATCCCGAGTAGACGACGATCGTCGCGGCGCCCTCCAGGGACTCGACCAGTGCCGTCGCGAGCGCGCGGCGCGGGTCGGTGCGCGAATCGTGCAGGTACTCGCGGTGCTCCACGCGACCGTCGGCCGTCAAGACGTGGTCCGACCACTGGAACGGGGTCTGCTGGAACGGGCGCGTCCCCGGGATCACCGGCAACGGCAGGCTGCACGACTCGAAGTCGAGGAAGTGGACGGGAAACGGGACGGCCGCCAGCTCGCGCTTGAGTCCCGGATCGAGGAAGTGGTTTCCGTGGACCAGGCAGTCCCGCACGCGGCGCTGGAGGAGGCTCAACCCGTCGAAATCCTCCGGGATCGCCCGGATGTCCGCGATTCCCGAGTCTCCGAGCCGGCGGCGCAGGAGCGGCGTCATGCGCGGCAGGGTATCGATCGGGTGCTCGGATTCATTTGCGTGGCAGGTGCCGTAGAACGGGCACCGATGAGGGCGGTCGCAGTGCGCCCCGATCGGGATACCGGGCGGCTCGAAGCCCCAGAGCGCGCCGCGCATGGACACGACCCGAGCCAGAAGTCTGGGAAGCTGTGCGCGCGCGGCGCCGGTGAGACGGCGGATCGAGAAGAGCAGGTCGGGGTCGTAGGGGCCTCCCTCCCACATGTAATCGCCGTTCAAATGGAGGACGCAGGCCTCGCGTACCAGGACGCCCGCGCCTTCGACCACATAGAGCTGGATCGCGATGTCGGTCAGGTACTCGTCCTTGACCTGCTTGCTCGACTTCACCTCGACCAGGTCCCACTCCCCGTCGCCGGAGCGGGCCAGGATGTCCACGCGGACGCGGATGTCGTCAAAGGTGAAGGCCGCCTCGTAGACGGCCGGGACCGCGGGGTTCAGCATCGCCTGCCGGGTCGCGCGCACCGCGTCGTCGTGGTGGAGGTGGTCTTCGAGCACCAGAACCCCGCCCGGGAAGCGGGCCCGCGCCGCGATCCCCACCTGCCGGCCGGCGTCGAACAGGGCCTGGCGGGACGCGTCGGTGGGGTCACGCGCATCGTACGCGTAACACTCGAAATAGAGCCGTTTATGGCACTGGAGCCCGGCCGCGATCCGGGATTTGGAGAGCTGCCTGATGGATGGACGGGTGGCGGAAGCCGCTTCGTCCCATAGCGGTAGCTGATTCATTTGCCCCGACGATAGCATGTGGAACGGCCGGACGCGTACGAGCCCGGGCGAACTGGAGCACGATGTCATGCAGAGCCCGACGCGCCGACCGCACCGAGTATACCGCGCCTGATCGGGCTGGTGTACGATGCGCGCGCCCGTGACCGCAGAAACCGACCCGATCTCCCTCTTCCAGGACTGGCTCGAAGCGGCGCACCACGTCGGTCTTCCCGAGCCTTCGGCCGGCGCGCTCGCCACCGTCGCTCCGGACGGTCATCCCTCCGTGCGCATGGTGCTGCTGCGCGGCGTCGACGCGCGCGGGTTCGTCTTCTTCACGAATCTAATGAGCCGGAAAGGACGCGAGCTCGACCATGGGAGCGGGCTGGCCTCCCTCTGCTTCTACTGGCCGCCGCTCGCGCGCCAGGTCCGCGTAGAGGGCCGCGCGGAGCGGGTCGAGGAAGAGGAGGCTGACGCCTACTGGGCCACGCGCCCGCGGGGACATCAGGTGGCCGCGTACGCGTCGCCGCAGAGCGAGCCCCTCCCCGGCGGCCGGCGCGAGCTGGAGGCTCGATTCGAGGAATGGGATCGGAGGCTTCCGGCGAACAACGTGCCCCGGCCGGAGAACTGGTCCGGCTTCCGCGTGATTCCGGAGTCGATCGAGTTCTGGGAGGGACGCGAGAACCGGCTGCACCGGCGCGTGCTCTATACGCGGGCGGGGAGCGGGTGGAACGAAGCCACGCTGGCCCCCTAACCGCCCCGGCCGCCCCCTCCAGGGCGGGGAGCAGCGAGGACGCCGCGGCCCTGCCGCTCGCGCTTCTCGCGCTGGGCATCGCGTCGGTCGCCGCCGACCTGGGAAGCGTGCTGGTGAAGACGCCCTTCCTCCGCCGCGGCGTCACCGCGGGCGACGTGATCGAGGCCGTGGGGGTTTTTGTCGTCCTGGCGCTCTTCGCCTGGGCGGGCCGCATCGTACTCCCCGCCAGGGGCCGCGCGATCTCGCTCACCGCCATCGCGGCGGCGACCTTCGCGCTCGGGCACGGGATGCACCTGGCCGCCAATTCCATCCACGATGCGCTCCAACGCGGAGGGATCGCCGATCCGGCCGGCCTGGTGGAGTTTTGGGACGAGCACGCCAGCCACTACCTCATCGATTCCGCGCGGATCCTGTTTGCCGCCGCACTCACGTCGGGAGCCGTCCGCGCCGGCCGAACGGGAGCGGGCGGCGCCGCCGCGCCCGGCCGCGGGGGCCAGGCGGCCGTGATCGCGGGCGGTGTCGCGTACGGATGGATCCTCTTCGCGTCCGCGGTCGAGGGGCAGACCGTCCCGCTCGTTCTCCCCTTCACCATCCTCTACGCGGCGTGGAGCCTCCGCGCGCGGCGCGCCTTCGGCGCGGGCATGGGCGGACCCAGACGCCTGATTGTCCTCTTCTTTGCCGCGGCCGCGTGGATGGCGCTCCTCTTCTTCGCCGTGTGGGGGATCTGGCAGCGGGGCTTCCCCGAGTTCACGCGCGCGGGCATCTTGAAGTCGGCGGTGTCTAGCCTCTTTGGGGTGCGCGACGCCGCGGCCGCGCAGTCCGGCGGCGCGCTCCCGGAGTCGACCCGGCCGCGCCTGACCTTCAAGCCCCACACGATCCAGGTGCTGGACGGCACCACCCGCCCCGCCGAGATCGGCCGGCTCTCCGTTCCGGAGCTGCACGCGCACCCCGAGGGGCGCTCGATCGCGATCGCGTTCCTCCGGCTCCGAACCCCTTCGACGACTCCTGGACCGCCTGTCGTCTTTCTGCCGGGCGGACCCGGCTATCCCGGCACGCTGCTCGCGCGCGCGCCCGCCTATATCCGCCTCTTCGAGAAGCTGCGCGAGCAGGCGGACGTCTACGTGCTGGACCAGCGGGGAGCGGGTCTCTCCGAGCCGACGCTCCAGTGCGCGGCGCGGGGATCGATTCCTCCCGACGCGTTCGAATCGGAGCCCAAAACCGTGGGCGCGCTGGCCGGACTGGTGCGCCCCTGCGTGCGGCTGGTGCGAAGCGATGGCATCACGGTCGAGGCGTACAACACCGTGGAGAGCGTCGAGGACCTGGAAGACCTGCGACGCGCGATCGGCGCGGAGCGCCTGCGGCTGGTCGCCGCCTCCTATGGAACCGAGCTGGCGCTGGAGATGATCCGGAGGCACGGCGACCGCGTGGATGCCGCGGTGCTCGCGGGGACGCGCGGGCCTGACATGACGTGGCGCCTGCCGTCCACGGCCGACATCCACCTCCGGCGCTTCGGGGCGCTGGTCGCCGCCGACCCCCGGTGGGGACGTGACCTTCCCGAGTTCGAGGGCACGGTGCGGCAGATGATCGAGCGCCTCTCCGCGCGTCCCACCGCGGTCTGGATCACCGACGTGAAAACGCGACGGAAGTCCCAGGTGCGCGTCGGGGCGGTGGGAGTGCAGGCCATCCTCAGCACCGACCTGAGCGACTGGACACGCGCTCCCCTGCTTCCCGCGATGTTCGGGTCGCTCTTGCGCGGCGACTCCACGCTCTTCGCACGCCGGGTCGAGGATCTGGTGAATACGACCGCGGCAGGCATCTCGGTGATGCAGATCGCGACCGACTGCGCCTCGGGCGCCTCTCCCGAGCGGCGCTCCCGGGTGGCGCGAGAGGCGCGGAGCGCGCTTCTGGGCAACGTGAAGAACATGCTCGTGAATCCCGCCTTCTGCGACCTCGTTGGGAGCGGAGATCTGGGCCCCGCGTTCCGGGAGCCGATCATCGCCGGCACCCGCGCGCTATTCCTGACGGGGGCGATGGACGGCATCACCCCGCCGTTTCAGGCCGAGGAAGTGCGGTGGGGATTTCCGAACGGCGTGCATCTCGTGGTCGAGAACGGCTGGCACGAGACACTTCCGTTTCCCGACGTGCAGCAGGCGGTCGCCGACTTCTTCGGCGGAAGGGATGTTCGGGGGCGTCGGATTGTCCTCCCCGCACCGAGCTTCATGTCGGTCGAGGAGGCCAAGAGGTTCACGGCCCCTCGGGACGGAGCCGCACCGCCGCGCTGAAAACGAAACGACCCCGGGGGTGCCGGGGCCGTCCGCTGTGTCTGCCTGCCCGACCTAGCTGCGCGAAGCGAGCCTCGGACCGCGCCGCTCCTCCGAGTTGGCCGCGACCTGCCGCCACAACGCGGCTGTGCTGGTCTGGCGGATACGGGCCGTCTCGGTGATCGAATGGAAGCCGAAGACCAGACCCAGGCCGGTCGCGAACCCCGCCATGAGGTCGCCCCGCGGCGAGCCGGCGGAGTAGAGCCAGGCGAAGACCATCGCCGTCACGACCAGGAGATTGCACAGAATCGCCAGCGCCCAGTCCCCCGGGGGACTGACGCCCGGCAGCACTTCCAGGTTGGCGAGCCGGGTGAACCACTGCGGGCTCTGCCCGTTCGACTCGATGAACTCCTTCACGTATCCAGCCACCAGGCGCACCTGCTGGCGCCCGTGGATCGCCGCGTAAAACCCGAATGCGGCCGCGAAGATGACCGGCAGCATGAGGCTCGCGCTCTTGGCGGCAACGCCCCACGATAGGAGCACAGCGCCCGCGAGACCGGCCGCGGTCCAGCAGATCTGAGCGGTGCGCTCAGCGTCGCGGCCGCGAGCCATCAGGGCCTGGTACTCGAGCTGATCCCAGTCGGAAACTCCTGCCATGATCTCCCCCTTTTATCGTTCTGTCCCGGATGACACCCGCCTTCAGTGCACCGGGTTACCTATCGGCAGGGTCTGCCGCTTTGTTCACCGCGGCGTCATGTGGCACATGTGTGACCCTGTCGCCTCCCCTGAAGCGCGCCGGTCACGGGACGGACCCCTTCAATCGCGAACCACTGTCTCTGTACCAATACTGGTTGCAATGAGTTGCGCCCCATGCACCGTCGCGGCACGTCGGTTGCTCTTTCCGGATTCGTGTGGTGCCAGGAATCGCCACGATCCTGAGACTTGGAAAGGAGCAACCGATGGTTCGAACGAATTTGCGCGCGGCATTCATTGGGCTGGTCGGAGCGACCCTGCTTGCGGTGGGATTCGCGCCGGACGTCGCCGAGGCCAAGGACAAAGGCAAAGGGCGCGGCTACGGGCGCGACGGCCGGCGCGTCGAGCGCGTCTACCGGCCCCAACCAAGCCGCGTCAGCAGGCAGTGGCGGTCGTATGGCGGCCAGCGCATCTATCGCGACATGGTCGTGATCCGCACTGGCAACCGCACTCCCCGCTATCGGGCGTGGCGCGCCTACAGCCGTCCGCAGTACCTGTATTCGCGCCGCGTGATTCGCGTACGGCCGGTCCGCTTCTACGTCTCGGCCGTCATCGGCGGCGTCTCCATCCGTGGCGGTTACCATCGCCCCGGCGACTACCTCTACGGCTGCAACTTCTGCGACTCCCGTTTCAGCGGCTACAGCGCCTACCACGGGCACGTCGCGTCGTGCAGCCACCGGCCGCACGGATACCGGGTCGAGTGCAGCGACTGGGACCATTCGTCGAACGCGGGATGGTGGGACGACAACGAATGGCGTGACGACGGCTACCGGGACCGCGACCGCGACTACCGAGACCGCGACGACCGCGTCTGCCGCGACCGCGACGACCGTGTCTGCCGCGACCACGACCATGACCATGACTATCGCGACAACCGCGACCGCAACGACCGCGTCTACCGGGACCGCGACGACCGCGACGACGACCGCGACCGGGACGACGACTAGAGGGACACGACTACCGATAGCCCGGAGTCGAGAGACAGGCGGGGGGAGGCGGAGCGATTCGCCTCCCCCTTGCGTTTTCCTCCGGCGTGCGTATCGTTGAGCGATGATCCGAGCCGCGCTTCGAGTCGCCGCCCTGGCCGTCCCCCTGATCGCCGCGGTTTCATGCGGCGAGTCGTCCGACGACCCACCCGGCGACGCTCCGCCCGCCGTCTCCCCCGGAAGCTACGCCGCGGCATTCGTCGTAGGCGGCCTCTCCGAACCCGTATTCATCGCCGCGGCCCCGGGAGACTCGACTCGCCTCTTCATCGTCGAAAAGACCGGAACCATCCGGATACTGCGCTCCGGGGCGCTCCTCTCCC
>JBKJXM010000200.1:0-6783 GCA_046716305.1 Candidatus Eiseniibacteriota bacterium | reverse complement strand
CTTGATCATCTCCGCGTGATCGTTGAAAACCACGACGCGCACGTGCGCCGGGCTGGGCAGCGCGAACTGAATGTTGTACGAGGGAGCGGAGGCCCCAGCGAGGAGGCCGGTCGAGGCGCAGATCGCCACTTCGTTCCCGACCTGGCCGAATTTGCTGCACGCGTCCCACGACGTCCGCGTCGAGCCGGGGAAGAATTTCTGGGGCGAGTGGATTCCGTCGGCGCTGCATCCGGCCAGCGCGATCGCGGCAAAGACGAGCAGCGTACGCAGAGAGAAGGGTGCTCCTATCCGGCTGCTGGGACGTTGAGACCGGGGATGGTGCTTTCAGAATCGCAGAGTCAGTGCCTGGACGGGAAAAAAAATTGAGGAAGTCCCCCGCGTATCAACGTGAACCGCAAGTTAAAACCCCGCAAGAATGACCGGCCTGAAGATCTGGTTTTAGCTGCGGATGGGCACGAGGCGGCAGGGAACTCCGCTCAATTCAAATTTATCGAACGGGCGAAGTCATGTCAACCAATTTCGACTTTGCCCCATATTTCGGGCCGTGGAGCGAAGAATTGGGGCGTAATCAATAGGTTGCGGTATCGAAATTGGCTATGGTCTTCCCCGCAAGAGTGTTAGCGTAACCCTACGGCCTGATAACTCGTGCCCGCGCCGCCCGAGGCGACGCGTGTGGAGGCTTTCATGCGCCCTCGCCGTTTCCCCCGCGTGATTCTGTTGCTCCTCCTCCTCGGCGCCTCGCTCCCGGGCCCATGGGCACGCGCCCAGAGCTTCTGCGACTTCGCGCCGCGGGTGACCACTTCCGGAATCCGCGCGGCGGTGGGGGTCACGGCCATCATGGAGGCGACGGCCAGCGATCCGAACGGGGACGCGATCACCTCGTTCACGGTCGACACGTCCGGCCTGCCGGCGGGAAACAACGCCGTGTTCACGACGAACGCCACGAACACGTCCGGAACGCTCACGTGGACGCCGCAAGCGGGACAGACCGGCAATTACGCGGTGGTCTTCACCGCGTCCAACGCCCTCTCCGGTTCGGCTTCGGCCACTATCTCGGTGACGGACACAGGCGGCGCGCCGTTCGTGCAGGCACCGGCGAATCCCAGCGTCCGTGAGGGTGGTCACCTCACGTTCACGGTGTACGCCGGGGATCCCGACGGCGAGGCGATCGCATCCCTGACAGCGGCGCCGCTCCCGGCAGGCGCCACCTTCACGACGAACGCGACGAATACGGCGGGCACCTTCGACTGGCAGACCGGCTTCACCAGCGCGGGCTCCTACACGATCAACTTCACCGCCTCGAATTCCCAGACTGGATCCTCCAGCTCGTTAATCAATGTCGTCTCTGTGGACCGGGCGCCGGTCGTCAATGCGCCTCCCAGCGCGAGCGGGTCGGAGGGGACGCCTCTCACGATCTGTGTCACGGCCATCGACCCGGACGGGGACGCCATCTCGCTCACGGCGAATCCACTCCCCGCGGGCGCCACATTCAGCACGAGCCCGTCCCGCCAGGTCGGGACGTTCTCGTGGACGCCCGGGCCGGGACAGGCCGGGACCTACAACGTGACCTTTACGGCGTCGAACGCCCTTTCCGGGGCCGCGACCGTCACGATCACCATCCAAGGCGACGCTCGGCCGGTCGTGACCGCACCCTCGAACGTGACGGCGCCCGTCGGGACCGCCACGAGTTTCATCGTGACCGCGAGCGACGCCGACGGAGACCCGATCACCTCCCTGACCGCGTCGCCCATCCCTGCCGGCGCGACGTTCGTCACGAACGTCGACAACACCCAGGGTACGTTCGACTGGACACCGGTCGCGGGGCAGGAGGGGACGCACTACGTCAACTTTACCGCGACCTCGAACTCGCTCTCGTCCACGGCGCAGACCGCGATCCAGGTGCCTGGCGCGACGTCGCCCGCGTACGTCTTCACGACCGGAGGCAACAAGACCATCCATCTCGGGTCGGGAAAGGCGCTCTGGTGCGTCTCCTTCCAGCCGGTGGGCGGCTCGTGGAGTCTGGCCGATGTGGTCACGAATTCCATCGTGCTGAAGTCGTCGGGAACAGGAACCGTGTCCCAGATCTCCGCCGGGCCGGGGAAGTCGTTCATCGTCGGCGACCGGAACAATGACCAGGTGTCCGACCTCGAGGCGTGTTTTCTGAAGGGCGATCTCCGTCAGCTCTTCAGCAGCCTGACCGGAAAGCAGACGGTTCAGGTCACTCTGGAGGGAGACCTGTCGAACGGCGGGCATTTCAGCGGGACGCTTGCGATCAGTGTGGTCGCGGGAGGCGGAAACAACGCGGCTTCGATCACGCCCAATCCGCCGAATCCAGGCGCCACGGTCCGCTTCGCGACGTCGCGCGCGGGCGCGGTGCGGGCGCGGGTCTTCGACATCCAGGGGCGGCTGGTCCGGACGCTCACGGTGGACCAGAGCTCCGGTCCCGGGGAGCACGCTCTGCGGTTCGACGGCCTGGGCGACACGGGCAAGCCCCTTCCGGCCGGAATCTACCTGTTCCGCATCGAGACGCCGGACGGGGAGCTTTCGGCCAAGGTGGCGATCGTCCGCTAACCGCTGGGAACAGGACCCACGACTAGGGTTGCTCGCGTGGGGCGGGGAGTGGTATCTTCTCCGGTTTGTGGCACTTGGCCACGTTAACCGCACCCGTTTCACGCGAGCGCCATGTTCGAGGATTTGACCGAACGCCTGGGCGGCGTATTCCGGAAGATGTTGGGCCGGGGCCGCTTGAGCGAGCAGGACGTGAAGGACTCGCTCCGCGAGATCCGTCGCGTCCTCCTCGAAGCGGACGTCAACCTCAACGTCGCGCGCGATTTTTTGAAGACGGTCGAAACGCGCGCGGTCGGCGCCGACCTGCTCCACAGCGTCCAGCCTGGGCAGCAGATCATCAAGATCGTCCACGAAGAGCTGGTCAAGCTCCTCGGGGGCGCGGCCCCGTCGGCGGGTATTCAGTTCCCGTCGAACCGTGCGGCGGTCCTGCTCCTCGCCGGTCTCCAGGGCTCGGGAAAGACGACCACCGCGGCGAAGCTCGCACGCTTCTGGATGAAGAAAGAGAAGCGGGTGCTGCTGGCGGCGCTGGATCTGCAGCGCCCCGCGGCCGTGGATCAGCTCGAGGTGCTCGGGAAGCAGGTGGGGGCGCCGGTGCACCTGGACCGCGCCGCGAAGGATCCGGTGGAGCTGGCGAAGGCGGCGCGGAAGCGCGCCGACAAGGAAGGTTTCGACCTCCTCATCGCCGACACCGCCGGCCGGCTCCACGTGGACGACGAGCTGATGGCCGAGGTGGGGCGCGTCCACAAGGTGCTGGAGCCGACCGAGAGCTACCTGGTGCTCGACGGCATGACGGGCCAGGACGCCGTGACCATCGCGGAGTCCTTCACCGCGCGGCTTCCGATCACCGGCTTCGTCCTGACGAAGATGGACGGGGACGCCCGAGGCGGAGCGGCGATCTCGCTTCGCTCGGTGACGGGGAAGCCGATCCGCTACATGGGGGTCGGCGAGAAGCTCGACGGTCTCGAGCCGATGCACGCGGACCGGCTCGCGTCCCGGATCCTCGGCCTGGGCGACGTGGTCACGCTGGTCGAGCGCGTCCAGGAACGCCTGGATCTTAAGAAGGCGGAAGACCTCGAGAAGAAGCTCCGGAAGCAGCGCTTCACGCTCGAGGACTTCCTGGGGCAGCTCCAGGAGATGAAGAAGCTGGGGCCCCTCGAGGAGATCGTGAAGATGATCCCGGGCATGAAGCTCCCCGCCGGAGCCAACGTGGACGAGCGGGAGCTGAAGCGCACGGAGGCGATCAACCAGTCGATGACGCGCGGTGAGCGCGAACAGCCGCGGATCATCGACGGCAGTCGGCGGAAGCGGATCGCCAAGGGGAGCGGCACCACGGTGCAGGACGTGAACCGGCTCCTGAAGCAGTTCGACGAGATGCAGACGATGCTCAAACGCCTGGGTGGCAAGATGCCGCGCGGAAAGCTCCCGACGGGGATGCCGCGCTTCTGACCCGGGTGTCCACACACGGGAGGTAGAACCGCATGGTCGTCATTCGCATGAAGCGCGCGGGCGCGAAGAAACGCCCGTTCTACCGGGTCGTGGTCGCCGACTCGAGGAGCCCCCGCGACGGGCGCTATATCGAGCAGCTCGGCTACTACGATCCGCTCACCGACCCGGCGACCTGGAAGGTCGACGCGGAGAAGTTCGCCCACTGGATCCGCCGCGGGGCGACCCCGTCCGAGTCGGTCGGCGTGATGATGGCCAAGCACTCGCCCGAGGCGATGCGTCCCGCGCCGCTGATCGCACCCGCGCCGGCGGCGACGCCCGAGGCCAAGGCCGAGAGAAAGGCCGCGAAGAAGGCGGCCCGGATGGCGAAGAAGTCCGCCAAGACGGCGAAGACCGCCGCGAAGAAGAAGCCAGCCGCCAAGAAGACGGCCGCGAAGAAGAAGGTCGCCAAGGGAGGCGACAAGAAAGCGAAGGCCCGCGCCAAGAAGAAGAGCGGCGTCGCGCCCAAGAGGGCCGTCAAGAAGGCCAAGAAGAAGAAGAGCTGAGAGGAAATGCAGACACTGAGGAGGATGGCGAGCTGATGAAAGCGAAAGCGCTCATCGAATATCTGGCGGCCCAGCTTGTCGACCACCCCGAGGGGGTGAGCGTGGACGAGCACGATACCGGCGAGACCACCGTCCTGACGCTCCGCGTCTCGCCGGGCGATCTGGGAAAGGTGATCGGCCGCGAAGGGCGGACCGCGCACGCGCTCCGCTCCCTTCTGACGGCCGCCGCCACGGCGCAGGGCCGCCGCGCGATGCTCGAGATTGCCGACTGAGGGGGCCGGCGGCCGCGGGCGCGCCGATGAAATCCCGAACGCGGAGCCGGAGCGGATCCTGGTCGGGCTGGTCGCGCGCGCGCACGGGCTGAAGGGGGAAGTCGTCGTCGACGTCCTGAGCGACGCGCCCGAGCGGTTCTTGCCCGGGAGCGTGGTCACGGGCGCGGCGCCGAAGGACGTGGTCGGCCGTGACTTGAAAGTCTCGGAGTCGCGCCCCTTCCAGGGCCGCCTGCTCGTCACCTTCGAAGGGTGCGCCACGCGCGAGGACGCCGAGGCCATTCGCGGCTTCGAGCTGACGATCGAGCGGAGCTTGGTGGCGCCGCTCCCCGAGGGAAAGCACTACCGCTTTCAACTTGTCGGGCTGGCCGTGCGGACGACCGCGGGCGCTCCCCTGGGGAGCGTGGCCGAGGTCTTCGGCACCGGCAGCAACGACGTGCTCGAGGTGCGCGACAAGGAGCACGAGATCCTGATTCCGATGCTCGAGGGGGTCATCGTCTCGGTGGATCTGCCCGGCCGCGTCGTCGTGGTCGAGCCGCCTCCCGGACTCCCCGGCATCGGCGACGCCTAGCCCGCCTTCGGGCGACCCCCGCGTGCGCTTCTCGATCGTCACGTTGAATCCCGGGTTCTTCGGCGGGGCGCTGGATGAAGGCATGATCCGCGTCGCGCGCGAGAAGGGCGCCCTGGAAGTGGTGCTGGTGCCCATCCGCGCCTTCACCGACGACCGCTACGGCACCACGGACGACTCCCCCTACGGCGGCGGGGCGGGCATGGTCATGAAGCCCGAGCCGATCCTCGCGGCGCATGAGAGCGTGCGCCAGGCGAGTCCGGAGGCGCCGCCCCGGACCCTGCTGACCACGCCGCAGGGGCGGGTGCTGACCCAGGAGTGGGCCCGCGAGCTGGCCGCCGAGCCCCATCTGGCGGTGATCTGCGGGCGCTACAAGGGGATCGACGAGCGGGCCGTGGAGCTTCTGGGCGCCGAGGAGGTCTCGATCGGCGACTACGTGCTCTCGGGCGGGGAGCCCGCCGCGCTCGTGATCCTGGACGCGGTTTCGCGTTTGCAGCCCGGGGTTTTGGGCGATTCGGAGTCCGCCGAGGCCGACTCCTTTTCCGAGGCGCTTTTGGACGCGCCCGTGTACACTCGCCCGGACGAATTCCGGGGGCATCCCGTCCCCGAAGTCCTCCGACGCGGGAATCATGAAGAGATCCGCCGCTGGCGACGTCGGGAAGCGATCCGACGGACCCTCGCCCGCCGTCCCGACATCGTCCGGGGCCGCGAGTGGAGCGAGGAGGATCGAAGACTGTTGGACGAACTCAAGAAGGAGTTGGATCAGCCATGAGCATCATCGAACGGTTCGAGACCCGGTTCAAGTCGGACCGTACCCTCGATTTCGGCCCGGGCGACACCATCAAGGTTCACGTGCGGGTGATCGAGGGCGAGAAAGAGCGGTCGCAGATTTTCCAGGGAGTCGTCACCAACGTCCGCGGGAGCGGGATGCGCACGTCGTTCACGGTGCGCAAGATCTCCGCGGGCATCGGCGTGGAGCGCACGTTTCCGCTCCATTCGCCTTCGGTAGCCAAGATCGACCTCGCGCGCAAGGGAAAGGTCCGACGCGCGAAGCTGTTCTACCTGCGTGGCCGCAAGGGGAAGGCGGCCAAGGTCGAGGAGCGCGAGACGGTCGGAGGAGATGAGACGTAGCAAGCTCGCAAAATTCGACGACGGGTATCGCTCCCTGTGGGGCGACCTCGTCGCGGGGGTGGATGAGGCGGGGCGGGGGCCCTTGGCGGGGCCAGTCGTGGCGGCCTGCGTCGTGCTGCCGGCGGACGCGCGTGGATTGCGCGGAGTCCGCGACTCGAAGGAGATGACGGCCGACGAGCGCGAGGAAGCCGAGGCTCGGATCCGGGCGGTGGCGCTGGCAGTCGGGGTAGGGGTGGCGAGCGTGGAAGAAGTCGACGCC
>JBKJXM010000199.1:0-5338 GCA_046716305.1 Candidatus Eiseniibacteriota bacterium | reverse complement strand
CCAATTCACCATCTTCTCGACGGTCGTGGTGAGGATGCCGTCGGGGATGAGCTCTTCAAGTCCCATGTGGAATCACCCTGCCTCGATCTCGTGGATGCTGGGACAGGCCCTTGAAATACACGCAAGTCCCTTTGGTGTCGAAGCCTAGCAGGGCGCCTCGGGGAGCGTCAATGGGAACCCCCGGGTGGTGCTTTCGCCGCAGCGCCAACTCCGGCTCAGATCCCGAGCAACGAGAGAAACTGCTCCGTGGCGTAGAACAAGAGCACGCCGGCGAAGACGGCCAGCGGCTTCTTGATCCCCTTCGCTTCGTTCACCGCGGGGATCAGATCGGAGGCGGCCACGTAGATGGCGGCCCCGGCCGAGACCGGTAGCGCGTACCGCACCGATCCAGCCCAGAGCGTAGTCGTGAGGGCGCCCAGCACGGTGACGGCGCCCAGGAACGCGGCGGAGAGCACCGCCTCGCGCCGCGTCCGCCCCGCCGCGACCATGATGGAGGCGACCGTGAACCCTTCCGGGATCTTGTGCAGGAAGACCGCGATCGCGATGAGGAGCCCGAGCTGGGGATCGATCAGGAACCCCGAGCCGATCGAGATGCCGTCGAAGAGGGTGTGGAGCGCGAGGCCGAGGAGCGCGGTAGTGCCGACCACCGGCTCCACCCAGTGCTCGTGGTGGGTCTCCTCGCCAAAGTGGAAGTGGGCGAGGAGCACGTGCTCGGCCGCGTGCACGATCAGGTACCCCACCAGAATCAGGGTGCCCACCGAGAGCGCGGCGGCATGGTCCAGCGGCGCCAGGCGGTAGCTCTCGGGGATCATCCGTAGAAGCACGGCCGCCAGCATGAACCCGGCGCCGATCGCGACCAGGTAGGACTGGCGCACGCGGTCCCATCCGCTCGAGCGGGCGGCGAGGAGCCCGCCGGTCACGTTGGCAAGACCGGCGACCACCGCGCAGGCGAGGGTCGTCCACACCACGGGGGCGTTCACCGCTCGATGCGCAGGGGGATGCGCGGGGCGATGCGCGTCTCGCGGCTAACGGCCGCGCACGATCCCGGGGGAGTGCGTGGTCCCGACGGGGACCAGGAGCTGTTCCTTGGCGTAGATGAAGGAGTCGCGCGAGTAGTCCGAGAGCTCGAAGTTGTGCCCGAGGAAGATGGCGTCCTCGGGGCAGGCTTCCTCGCAATAGCCGCAGAAGATGCACCGGAGCATGTCGATGTCGTAGCGCTTGGCGTACCGCTCGCCCGCCGAGTAGCGCTCGGTGGTCGAGTTCTCCGCCGCTTCCATGTAGATGGCGTCGGCGGGACACACGGCGGCGCAGAGGCCGCAGCAGACGCAGCGCTCGAGACCGTTGGCGTAGCGGTGTAGCTCGTGGAGGCCCCGGAAGCGCGGAAACATTTGCATCCGCTGCTCGGGGTACTGAAGGGTGACCGGTTTCTTGAAGAAGTGGGAAAGGGTGATCGAAAGCCCCCGCATCAACTCGGTGATGACCATCGGCGGAGTATAGGAGCGCGACCCAGGAGGGTCAAGCCGCCCGGGCGGGCGGGGCGCGGCGGGCTACGTCCCTGCGGTGCCGTACTCCTCGGGGCGGATGTCGAGCTTCTTGATCCTGTAGAGGAGTGTGGTGCGCTTCATGCCGCCCAGGCTGCGCGCGGCCTCGGACTGGTTTCCGCCGTGGGCCCTGAGCGCATGGAGAATCGCGTCACGCTCCACGCCCGAGACGCGAGCGCGGCGCCCCCCGGAGCGAGTGCCCCCGCGAGTCGCGGGCTGAATGTGGACCGCGGACGCGGCGACCTCCTCGCCGTCCACGGCGAGCGCCACGGAGCGGTCGATCACGTTTCGAAGCTCCCGGACGTTGCCGGGCCAGGCATGCCCGGCCAGAAGGTCCCACGCCTCGGGCGCGAGCTGGACGCGCTTCCCGGCCGCGGCCGCGGCGCGCTCGAGGAGATAGCGGCCGATGAGCCGGACGTCGCCCGGGCGCTCCCGGAGGGGAGGCAGTTCCAGGCGGATCCCGTTCAGCCGGTAGTACAGATCGTCGCGGAAGAGGCCGCGGCGGACGAGGGACGCGACGTCGCGGGTCGACGCGGCGATGACCCGCACGTCCACCTGCGTGAGTCCCGTCCCGCCCAGGCGGCGGAGCTCGCCGGTTTCGATGACGCGCAGGAGCTTGGCCTGCGCTCCGGTGAGAAGCTCGCTCACCTCGTCGAGGAAGATGACGCCGCGGTTCGCCGCTTCGAAAAGGCCGGGCCGGGAGCCACGCGACGATCCCGACTCGCCCACTTCCTCGCCGAAGAGGTCCACGTCGAGCTGCCCCTCGGGGAGCGCGGCGCAGTGGCTCACCACGAAGATCTCGCCGCGGCGGTCGCTCAGGGCGTGGGCGGCGCGGGCGAGTAGCTCCTTGCCGACCCCGCTCTCGCCCAGGATCAGGATCGGCAGCCGGCTGAGCGAAGCCCGCTCCATGATGCGCAACAGCTCGCGTACGCGCTGGTCCTGCGTCACGATGCCGTATCGGAAGCAGTCGGGATCGGCCCCTTCCGGCATGGCGTCGGCCAGGCCGCGGCGGGCGGGCGCGAGGACGGCGGGGCGCAGTTCCACGCCCAGGACCTTCTCGATCCGCTCGACCCACCAGTCAAGCCGCATCGACATCGCGTGGCTCCGCGCTTCCCAGAGATGGTCGCGCGCCGCGCGGCGCTCTTCCGCGTCGCCGCCCGCGAGCAGCGTCTCTCCCAGCCAGACCAGAAGCCGCGTCAGCTCGAACGTGGCCTCGAGCTTCCGGAGAAGCGAGACCCCTTCCTGCGCCTGGCGCAGCGCCTTCTCGCGGTGTCCGAGAAGATGGTGCGCCATGGCCATGACCCGGTGGGTCGAAGCCTCCTCGAAGCGGTCGCCCAGGCGACGCGCCACGCGGAGCCCGCGCTCGCAGGTGATGAGCGCGCGGTTGGGCTCGCCGATCCGCACGTGGACCTCGGCGATGCGCCGGCACAATTCGGGGATCAGGTCCCCCTCGGGGGCCAGCCGCTCGGCGATCAGAAGCCCGCGGTCGAATGCCTCGATCGCGGCCTGGTTGTCGTGCCGGTCCAGCGCCAGGTCGCCCTCGTACTCCAGGCCGATCACGCGCTCGCGCTCGAAGCCGTGCTCCTCCGCCTCGGAGAGCGCGCCCTGGATCTCGTCCTTGGCCTCTTCCAGGTCCGCGCGCATGCGCAGGAGGAGCGCGCGCACCAGGCGGCTCTGCACCTTGCCGCGCGAGTGCCCGCGCTCACCGAACAGCATCCGCGCCCGGGCCAATTCCTCGTCGGCCTGCGGCAGCCGTCCCAGCTTGAGGAGGGTGATGCTCAGATTCAGGGAGAAGTTGGCTTCTTCGTGGTAGAGGCCCGCGTCGCGCGCCTCGCGCTGCCCGCGTGCCAGCTCGGACGCGGCGCGGTGCAGCTCTCCCGCGCCCAGGAAGCAGAGCCCCAGGAGATTCCGGGTCCGGAGCATGCCGGCCGTGTCGCTGAATTCCCAGCGGCTGATGTGGTAGGCGGCGCGGAAGTGCTCCTCGGCGCGGGCAGGCCGGCCGATGCGCCAGGCGGCGCGGCCGGCGGCCACGTGGAATTCGAGGATGCTCCGCTTGTCGTCCGGGCGGAGCGCGTAGAACTCCTCGAGCTTCTTCTCCGCGACTTCCGCGGCTTCCTTCCACCGGCCCAGACCGAGCAGGGCGCGGCAGCGGGCTAGCGTGGCCGGCGTTTCGAGAGTCGGCGTGAGGGCGCCGGCGCTCTTCAACTCCCCGATCGTGTCGAGGACCGCGGCGAATCTGGCGTGCGCGAGCAGGTCATCCAGGTTGCGGATGAGCCCCGCTTCGTCGGTGGAATACTTTTGCTCTTCGGGCATTCGCCCTCGCGAAGCGGGCTCAGCGAGCCCGCCTCCGTCATCGATGAACGTCTACCCGCTTAGCGAAGCGTCAAGCGGGACAAAAGGCGCAGATAGAACTCCCACTTCATGCGGCTCCCCCGGGTCGCGCGGGTCGGATCCACCGACTCCCGGATCTGGAGGGAATTGCCGCTTCCGAACCTCGCAGCCTTCTTCTTCGGGGCCGGGCTCGGCTGATCATCTGCTGTCGGATCGCCCTCGGGCATCGGCCCGGGTTCCACTGGGAAGGTCTTCGCCGCCGCGATTTCCGGGGCCGCGACGAGGGCCGCGATCAGGAGGAGTGCTGCTCCTCCTTGCGTCCGTCCTCGAACGGTGCGCCCAAATCGCCCTATCATCGAATCCGCCTCCGCGTCTCCGGCATCTGTGCTGCGCTCTGGGGCGGGGGAATGCCCGAGCTTGGTGCCTTTGCCTTGGGTCATATGGGGTGTGGGGAATTCAGAGGGTGCGCTTCGGGCGCGACCGACCCGAGGGACGGCTGCCCAGGAGAGGGCTGGATGTTGCGCTGGTGTCTGGGTCTGGAGGCCATGCGCACACCCTTTCCGTGGGCTGGCGATCCGGCTACTCAGACTACGATAGCATAGGGAAGTCCCAAATTCAAGCGCAAAAAGGCCTTAGCTTGAAGTGTCTGCGTGCCATATTGGCTCGCAACCGTTTCAAAATAGCCGTATGTGTTATAATTACCGTAGTTTCCCCCACATCACCGGCGCGCACCGAGAGTCGAGGGGCATGAACGAGGCACAACGGATCCGCACTGCCCTCCTCGCCTCCCTCTCCCTCCAAGAGCGCTCCTCCGACGATCAGCTTCGGCTGATCGAGCTGACCCTGGCGGGATTGGAAGACGAGCGGCGCGCTGCGCTCGCTTACGAGATCGCCGAGCGGCTCGTCCCGCACGGAGTGCTCGAGCGTGTCGACCGCTTTCAGCGCGATCAGGTCCGCTACGCGCGCTACCGCGTGCGCGGCACCGGCGAGAGCTTCGTGCTCCAGTCGGCCGATCTCCCGCGCGACGACGATTCGCTCGCGCGCGCGACGCGCCCGCACTGGCACGCGCGGAGCCGGCTCCTCTACCGTAGCCTCCCCCATCTGATTTCCGTCGAGCGGAAGCTGTTCACGCGCGACGAGCGGAACGCGGAGTACCTCCAGACCGATGCCGGCGACATCCTGCGCACCATCCTCGCCTCCGCGAAGCAGATCCTCGAGTGCGACGACGTGCGCCTCTACTCGCTCACCCGCACCGCCACGGACGACACGCGCTACATGGAGCCGGTGAGCGAGGGAGAGCCGTGGAATCGCGCGCTGGCCGAGGCGTGGGTCGGCCGGCGGAGCGTGCCCTTGTACGTGAACGACGTGTCGGAGGGGGGGCGCGTCCACCCCAAGGTGGGCCCGGAGGCGGTGGGCCCGCCGCAGCACCACGCGGTCGCGGCCGTAGAGGCGCCGCCCCAGGCCAG
>JBKJXM010000198.1:0-6170 GCA_046716305.1 Candidatus Eiseniibacteriota bacterium | reverse complement strand
GGGGTGGAGATCGGCCTGGCGCCGGGGTTCACGGTCCTGGACAAGACGGCCCAGTCCCTCTTCCTCGCCGAGCGGATCGGAGATCTGCCGCTGAAGCACTACGCGCCGCTCTCCAATCCGACGAGGTACATCAGGGAGATTGGGGATTTCGCGGGCCGCGCCAAGGACGTGCCGCTGTGGCCGGAGGATCTGCGCCGGCAGGCCCAGGCGTGGCTGGATTCCAAGGACGAAGCGGTGCTGGACCAGGCCCGGCGCGACCTCGAGCTGGCGGACGTCTACGAGGCCTACAACAAGATGCTCTGGGAGGCGGGCTTTATCGACTTCGGCGACCAGCTCGCCCTGACCCACAAGCTCTTCGAGACCAGTCCGGCCGCGCTGCGCCGTTTTCAAGATCGCTACCGGTACGTCCTGGTGGACGAATTCCAGGACACGAACCCGGCCCAGTTCAAGGTGGTGCGCCGACTGGTGGAGCGGCACCGGAATCTGGTCGTGGTCGGCGACGACGATCAGAGCATCTACGCGTTCCGCGGCGCCCATCTCCAGAACATCCTCGAGTTCGGCAAGCACTATCCGGACGCCAAGCAGGTCGTGCTCAAGCGGAACTACCGGAGCACGCGCCAGATCCTGGGCGTGGCGCGGCGCCTGATCGCGTTCAACCGGGAGCGGCTCGAGCGGCGCGGAATCATCAAGGAGCTGATCACCGACAAGGAAGGGCCCCCGCCCGAGTGCCGGGAGTTCGCCACCGCGGAGGAGGAAGCCGCTTGGGTCGCGGAGCACATCCGGAAGAGCATCGACGAGAAGCGCCGCCAGCCGCGCGACTACGCGATCCTGGTTCGCACCAACCGGCACGCCGAGCCGTTCCTGCGCGCGCTGGACGAGCGCGGCGTCGACTACTGGTTCTCCGGGAGCCGCGGCCTCTTCCAGCGGCCCGAGGTGAAGCAGCTCATCGCGCTCCTCCAGTCGCTGCACCAGGGCTCGCGCCCCGAGCACCTCTATCTCCTCGCGTCCGAAGGCTACGACGTGCCCGAGGACGACCTGACCAAGCTGATGCACCTGCTGCGCGATTATCCGGGCACGCTTCGCATGCTGTTCGAGCTGGCGGACGCGGGCGCGGTGGAGGCGAAGCTGTCCCAGGATGGGCTCGAGAAGATCAAGCTCCTGCTTCGCGACCTGGAGGAGCTGGAGCGGTATGCCAGGGGCCGGCGCACGGGTGAGGTGCTCTACAAGTATCTCGAGAAGCGCGGGACCCTGCGCGAGCTCGCGGCCTCGCGCTCCTTCGAGGACGAGGCGCGCGCGCGTAATCTGGTGAAGTTCTTCCACATCATCCGCTCGTTCGAGAAAGTGGCGCTGGCCGATCGCGTGCCCCTCTTCCTGCGCCACCTCGAGGCGATCCAGGAGCACGGCGAGGACCCGGCCGTCGCCGACGTGGACGTCACGTCGAACGTCGTCCAGGTGCTGTCGATTCACCGGGCGAAGGGGCTCGAGTTTCCGGTCGTGTTCCTGGTGCAGGCGGCCTCGAGCCGCTTTCCCACCATGTACCGGAGTCGGGCGCTCGAGCTTCCCGCGGACGCCTCGTCCAATCCGTTCCTGGATCCCAGCGCCATGCACCGCGAGGAAGAGCGGCGTCTCTGCTACGTCGCGCTCACGCGCGCGCGGGAGGAGCTGATCACGACCTACGCGCGGAATTACGGGACGCCGCAGGAGCGCACGAGGAGCCAGTTCCTCTCGGAGGCGTTCGATCTGGGAAAGCCGATCCCCGCGAAGACCCGGCGGCGCGCCGTCGAGATGCTGGAGGAGCACCGCGAGCGCGAGGCGCCGGACGTCGATCGCCAGCCCGCCGTGCCCGACGGGCCCTTGCCGCTCTCGTTCCGGCGCGTGGACGACTACGATTCCTGCCCGCTCCGATATCGGCTTCTCCACGTCATCGGCGTGGACTCGATCCTACCGCCCGATCCGCGCATCAACTTCGGCCAGGCGATCCACCAGGCCGTGGCGTTCGCGCTGAGCCGCCGGCTCGCGGGGTCGCCTCCCAGCGCCGACGACGTGGTCGAGGTCTTTCGATCGGTCTGGCGGAGCGCGGGCTACATCTCGCCCGATCACGAAGCCGCCCGCTTCGCGCAGGGGGCCGAGGCGCTGCGCGCGTTTCACGCGAGGGAAATCGCGGAGGGACCCGTGCCGTCCGAGGTCGAGAGCCAGTTCCGGGTCGGCCTGGACGACGTCGCGTTGACCGGGCGAATGGACCGCGTGGACTCGGGCCCCAAAGGGGTCACCCTGGTGGACTACAAGACGGCGGAGATCGACGGGGACGAGCAGCAGGAGCAGCGGAAGAAGGACGAGATGCAGCTCGCGGTCTACGCCCTCGCGTACAAGGAGATGAACGGGAAACTCCCAGATTACCTGGAGCTCCGCTTCGTGATGTCGGGGGCTTCGACGCCGGTGAGAGTGACGGAGGGGGAGGTTCGGAAGACGCGGGAGAAGATCGCCGCGATCGCCGCGTCGATCCGCGAGGGGGACTTCACCGCGAAGCCGAGCGCGTTCGCCTGCCGGCGGTGCCGCTGCCGGCCGATCTGCAAGGAATCCGCGGTCTAGGAGCCGCCAAGACGCGCTGCCGGACGCGGTCTGGACGTGACTCCTAGCGCGGTCGCTAAACGAGGATCTTGTCGAGCGCCGAGGTGATCTGCTGCTTCGGGACGGCGCCGACGATCTGGCCCGCGACCTTCCCGTTCTTGAAGATGTAGAGGCTGGGGATGCTCCGGATCTGGAACTGGGTGGCCACGCGCTGGTTCTGGTCCACGTCCACCTTCGCCACCTTCACCCTCCCGTCGTACTGCTTGGCGACTTCCTCGACCACCGGCGCCACCATGCGGCACGGTCCGCACCATTCGGCCCAGAAATCAACGAGCACGGGGATGGTGGACTTGAGCACTTCGGTGTCGAAGGTGCTGTCGGTTACCTGGAGAACGGTCTCGGCCATGAAGGGGTTGCTCCCTCGAAGTTGCTGAATAGGTTGTGGTTACGGGCCCGCGCGTGTTGGACCCTCATCGTAACCCTTTAGATTCCTTGGTTCAAGCCGGGATTCTCCGGCCCCGCGTTGACACCCCCCGGCGGCTCCCATAGACTGCCCCCACAAGCCGCGCCCGCGGCTTCCGCAACAGCGCCGGGAGAATCCTTGATCCAGGTTTCCGAGATCTCGAAGACGTTCCACGACCGGAAGAAAGGCGACATCCCCGCAGTCAGCGGCATCTCGTTCACGTGCCGTCCGGGGCAGGTCTTCGGCCTTTTGGGCCGAAACGGCGCGGGCAAGACCACGACGCTCCGCATGCTCGCGACGATCCTGGTCCCCACGGGCGGAACCGCGACGGTCGCGGGATTCGACATCATCCAGAAGCCGGCCGAGGTCCGCCGGCGGATCGGCTACCTCTCCGGCGAGACGAAGCTCTACGACCGCCTCACGGGGCGCGAGCTGCTCGAGTACTTCGGCGCGCTCGCGGGGATGCCGCGCGCGGCGGTGGCGCAGCGCTTCGAGGAGCTGATGGAGCCCTTCAACCTCCCGGAGCTTCTCGACAAGCGCGTCGGCAGGATGTCCACCGGGATGAAGCAGCGGCTCTCCATCGCGCGCGTCGTGTTCCACGACCCCCAGGTCCTCATTTTCGACGAGCCGACCGCGGGCCTCGACGTGATCGGCGCCCGCACGGTGCTGGGGCTGATCCAGGAGCTGAAGGGGAAGGGCCGCACGGTCATCTTCTCGACCCACATCATGACCGAGGCCGAGCGGATCTGCGACGAGATCGCCATCATCGAGCAGGGGCGGCTCCTCATGCAGGGAACGTTGGAGTCGGTCCGCGGCCGCGCGCAGAGCCGGTCGCTCGAGGACGTGTTCGTCGACGTCGTGGGGGCCTCCACTGTTGACCGCTAAGACGTTCGCCGTCTACCGGAAGGAGATCATCGACGCGCTGCGCGACGGCCGCTCGGTGTTCGCCATCTTCGTGTTCCCGTTCATTCTCTACCCCGCGATGATGGGGTTCATGGCGTGGATCCAGAGCAACAACGCCAAGGAGGCCCGCGCCCTGACCGTCCGCGTCGGCATGGTCGGGGAAGCGCAGATCCCCGGTCTCGCCGATTCGCTCCGCGCGGTGTCGGGTGTGCATCCCGTGCGGCTCGCCGCGGTCCCCGAGCGGCTGGAGGACGCCGGCGTGGACGCCGTGATCGTCGTGCCCGAGGGAATCGAGGGCGCGGTCGGCCGCGGCGAGCCGGCCAAGGTCGAGCTTCTCTACAAGGAAGCCGACAACGAATCCTCGCAGGCGGCCGAGCGCCTCGAACCGGTGCTGAACCAGGTGCGCCGGACCCTCACCGTCTCCTGGGCCCGCTCCCTGGGGGCGCGCGCGGAGGGGCCGCCCGCGTTCCGGGTGGAGACGCGGAACATCTCCTCGAAGAACGAGATGGGGCGCTTCTTCGCCGCGCTCCTCATCCCCTACCTGCTCGTGTTCCTGGTGGCCGCGGGGTCGATGCAGATGGCGGTGGACGCGACGACGGGGGAGAAGGAGCGGAGCACCCTCGAGACCCTTCTCGCCACGGCGGCGACCCGCGGCGAGCTGGTGATTGGAAAGACGCTGGCCGTACTCTCCGCGTCCCTGGTCGGGGCGCTGACCGGCATCGTCGGACTCTGGCTCACCTTCAACGTCATCGCGCCCATGTTTCCGGGGGCGGGCCGGCAGTCCCTGCAGTTCATCATCGGCCCCGACAAGGCCCTGCTGCTCCTGCTCACCATGATCCCGGCGGCCGTCTTCATTTCCGCGACGCTGATCGCCATCGGCTGCTTCGCGCGCGGGATGCGCGAAGGGCAGACGTATGCGTCATACTTCTACATGGCGACGATCTTTCTGGGGCTGGGAAGCTTCGGGCAGCAGAACCCGGCGCAGTCCCGATTCTTCATCCCGGTTTTGAACACGGCGCTGTTGCAGCGGGAGATCCTCACCGACACCGTGAACATGATGCACGCGCTCACGGCCATCGGCACGAGCTGCGCCCTCGCGGGCCTCATGCTCGTCATCGCGGTGCGGCTCTTCTCCAACGAGTCCGTGCTGTTCCGCACCTGAGCGCCGCCGCCGGCGTGGGGGAGAACCATGAAGCGTGATATCGACGTGCTGCTGCGCGAGCGCGGCCTGGCGGCCGCGGTCGTACTGAAGGGCGAGTTCCCCAATCCCACGTTCCGCTATCTCGCCGGCCCGCCGGCGGCGCACCTCTCGACCGGAATGATCGTGCTTCGGCCCGGCACGAAGCCGTTCCTGCTCCACGGAGGCATGGAGCGGGACGCGGCCGAGGAGACGGGCTTCGAGCGGGCGGAGTACGGCGACTTCGCCTACTCCAAGATCCTCGAGCAGGAGCAGTCGACGGTCCGCGCTCAGGCGCGGCTCTTGGAAAGGGTGTTCCAGAAGCTGGACGTCGCCTCGGGCAAGGTGCTGATCGGCGGCATCATGGACGTGGGGCGCGGCTATCACATCCTGAACCGGCTGCGCGAGCTGGTCCCGGGCATCGCGCTGGCGGAAGACGCCGATCCGGGTCTCTTCCTCCAGGCACGGCTCACCAAAGACGATCACGAGATCGCGGCCGTCCGCGAAGTGGCGCGCGTGTGCGAGAAGGCGTTCGAGCGGGTCCGCCAGGTCATCCAGGGCGGGCGCCTCGAAGGAAAGAAGCTCAAAGATGCAGCAGGCTGGGTCACGATCGGCCGCCTGCGGGCCGAAGTGCGGCGCGTCTTCTTCGACGCGGGCCTCGAGGAGCCGCACGGGAACATCATCGCCATGGGGCGCGACGCGGGGGTGCCGCACAACTCCGGGAACGACGCCGACGTCCTGGTGGAAGGAAAGCCGATCGTCATCGACCTCTACCCCGCGCAGAGCGGCGGGGGCTACTACTTCGACGTGACGCGCACCATCTGCGTGGGCCGGGCGCCGGCGGAGCTGAAAGAGCTGCACGCCCTGGTTCGGGAAGCGGTGGACCGCACGGTGGAGACGATCCACGTGGGCGCGCCGGGCCGCTCCTACCAGGAAAAGGTCTGCGACCTCTTCGAGGAGCGGGGGCACAAGACGATCCGCCAGGACGAGCGGCTGGAAGAAGGCTACGTGCACGGACTGGGGCACGGCATCGGCCTGGAGGTGCACGAGCGCCCGAAC
>JBKJXM010000197.1:0-8915 GCA_046716305.1 Candidatus Eiseniibacteriota bacterium | reverse complement strand
CACATGGGCCGCTCCGAAGAAGGACCCGGCGCGCGCCATCACCGACGGGATCATCTGCCCCTGCTCTTGCGGCGAGATCCTGACCGGCTGCACCTGCGACACGGGGAAGGCGATGAAGGCCTACGTCGACCGCGAGGTGGGAGACGGAAAGTCGAAGGATCAGGTGGAAGCCGCGCTGGTTTCGCAGTACGGCGAGGTGATCCTGGGCGCCCCCAAGGCCCAGGGCTTCAACCTGGTCGTCTGGATCGCGCCCTTCGTCATGACGGCCGTGGGATTCCTGTTCGCCTCCCACGTGCTGGTCAAGTGGTCGCGGCGCCGCGGGGCGCTCGCGGTCGACGGCGGCTCTTCGCCGCCGGGCGTCACGGATCTCTCGGAGTCCCGGACGGATCCCGCGGCGAAGCTCGCGGCGCTCCGCGCGCGGGCGGAAGAGGAGCTGAAGGGGCTCCGCGAATGAGCACGTCGCGCCGATGATCCTGCTCGCGCAGATCTGCATGGTCGCCGCGGTAGCGCTGTTCGTGCTGGCCCCGCTCTACCTGCATCGGGGACAGCGCCTGCAGCACGAAGCCGCCGACGCCTCGCTCCGTCGCACCATCGCCGAGCGGAAGACCCGCCTCTACAGTCAGCTCCTCGATCTGGACTTTGACAAGGACTCCGGGAAGATCTCGCTCGAGGATCATGCGCGCATGCGGGAGGAGACGATGACCGAAGTGCTCGCCGTGCTCGCCGACGAGGACCGCATGGGCGGCCCGATCCGGGGCCCCAAGCCCACCGTCATCGAGGGGGGCGATCGCGTGGAGCGGATGATCGAAGAGTACAAGCGCACGCGTCCGGCCGGCGTCGAGGTAAAGGGATCGTGAGGCGGCGCGTCGTCGCGGTGCTGTGGCGCCCGATGGTGGCGGGTCTTGCTGTCGGTGCGGCGCTGGCTCTCGCGTCGCCCGCCCCAGCGCTCACGATCAGCGGCCGCGTGGTGAAGGGTTCCGATCGCGCGCCCGCCGCGGGAGTCGCCGTCGCCGTTCACGTGATTCGGGGCGACGAAGAGCTTCCGGGAAAAACCCAGCAGACCGACGCGAGCGGCGCCTATCGCTTCAGCGGTATGGCCGAGGGGCAAGGGCTGGAGTACTACGTCTCGACCGAATACGAGGACGCCTTCTACACCGAGGGGCCAATCCCCGCGCACGGCGGCACCGCGGCCGCGCCCGATCTGGTGGTCTACGACGTGGCCAAGGACTTCGATGCGATCAGCGTCCAGGACCATCACGTGATCGTGGAGCGGAAGGAAGGCGGACTCCACGTCACCGAGATCCTCATCTTCCAGAACCACGCGAACACGGCTTTCTTGGGCGTCGGCGTGAATCACGCCCAGGCGTCGGGGATGCGCGTGGGCCTTCCGTCCTCGGTCAAGAGCTTCAAACCGGGCATGGGGCTGGACGAGGCCTCCGTGCGGCTCCAGGGAAGGGAGCTGACGTCGGTGCGGCCGATTCCTCCGGGGCAGCGGCCGCTCTCCTTCACGTACCTGGTGCCGCTCTCCGGGCGCATGGACCTCTCGCACCGCCTCTATTTCCCCACGAAGCAGATGACGGTCCTGGTCGACGACCCCTCGCTCCGCGTCGAGTCGAAACAGCTCCGCAGCGCCGGCATCCGCGACCAGGGGGGAAAGAAGTACGCGATGTACTTCGGCTCCAACATTCCGGCGGGGAGCGAAGTCGCGGTCCGGGTCGGTGGTGCCGGCTTCTTCTCCAATCCGAAGATCTATCCGTTCATGGCCGCCCCGCTCCTGATCGCCGGCGTGCTCTGGTTCGCGGCGCGCCGCGGCAAGAAGGGGATGAGGGTGAAGCACGGGCCGGTGGAGCCGGCGGCGCCCGCCGTGTCCCCGCATGTGTCCCCGGCGCCCGCCGCGGCGGCCCCGACTCGCGCGGCAGCCCCCGCGGCCACCGTGCCTTCCAAGAACGGCGACGACCTGGCGGAGACCTATCTCTACCTGATCGCCGCGCTCGACCAGGGCGTGGAGCGTGGCGACGTGTCCCCGGAGAGCCACGCGCTCATCCGCGGCAATCTGAAGCGGCGGCTGGAAGTGATCCTGGCCGACACCCCGCACGCGAAAGCCCGCTAGCCGACGGCCGTTGATCTTAAGCGCCGCCAACATCGGAAAGCGGTTCGAAACCCGGTGGGTCCTCCGTGACGCTTCCCTCGCGCTGGACGCCGGCGAAGTGGTGCTGCTCGCGGGGAAGAATGGGGCGGGCAAGACGACCCTGGCCCGCATCCTCGCCACCCTTCTCGAGCCCGACACCGGGGAAATTCGCTTCGATGGCCGTGCGCTCCCCGACGGCCGACGCGCCGCGCGCCGGGCGATCGGATTCTCGTCGCACCGCCCGCTCCTCTACCTGGGCCTGACTCCCCTCGAGAATCTGGCCCTCTTCGCGCGGCTGGCCGGCGCCCCGGAGTCGCGCGCGGCGGAGCTTCTCGAGCGGCTCCAGATGACTCCCTACGCGAGGAAGCCCATGGAGCGCTTCTCGCGCGGGATGATCCAGCGCGTGTCCGTGGCCCGCGCGTTCCTGGGGACGCCGCGGCTTCTCCTGCTCGACGAGCCCTACGCGGGTCTCGACGACGAGGGGACGGCAGGGGTGAACGCGCTGATCCAGGAGTCGAAGGAGCGGGGAGCCGCCACGCTGGTCATCTCCCACGACCGCGAGCGCCTGGGAGCGCTCCGCACCCGGCTCTGCGTGGTGGATCAGGGTCGCGTGGAGGCGGCATGAGGACGCCCCAGACGTTTCGGGGGGCGCGCCAATGACCCTTCTCACCGTCGCCATGAAAGACCTCAAGCTCCACGCGCGCGACGCGCGTTTCGTGGCCACGTTGTTCCTCTTCAGCGCCTCGCTCGTCCTGATCCTGTGCGTCGCCTTCGGGCCCATATTCAGGAATCCCACCCAGGAGGCGAGCGCGACCCTGTGGGCCGCTCTCTTCTTCGCGGGAGTGCTCGGGCTGACACGCTCCCTCGACCTCGAGTCCGAATCGGGGGGCGGGGACGCGCTTCGCCTCACCGGCGCGGACCCCTACGCGGTCTATCTGGGGAAGACGCTCGCGAACGTGATCCTCCTCGGCGGCGTGTTCCTCCTGGTGCTCCCGATCGCGTCGGTCTTCTACGACGTGGGAAATCTCAAAGTTCTCCCCGGCGTGCTCGGCGTTGCCGCGCTGGGGGTCATCGGATATGCTGCATGGGGTACGCTGTTCGCCGCGATGGCGCGAGGGCTCAAAGCGCGCGAGCTGCTCCTCTCGGTGCTCCTGTTCCCGTCCTTGGTTCCCCTGTGGATCGGAGCCGTCAAAGTCACCCACGCCCTCTGGGCGCAGGGAACGGCCGATCCGGTCGGCGATTGGATCAAGGTGATGGTGGTGTCCGATATCCTGGCGCTGGCGTTGGCAGCGTTCCTGTACGAGCTGATCCAGGAGGCAAGCGAATGAGCATGGAGCTGCCGCGGTGGACGACGGGGTTGGGCCGCGCCCTCTGGGCGGCCGCGCTCGCCATGCTCGCGGTCTCGCTCTGGATGATCACGCGCGCTCCCGTGGAGATGCAGATGGGGCCGGTCCAGAAGATCGTCTACGTCCACGTCCCCAGCGCGATCGTGACCCTGGTCGCGTTCGGGCTCACCTTCGCGGCGAGCATCGCCTACCTCACCACCAAGAGCTGGGTCTGGGACGCGGTCGCGGCCTCGGCGTGCGAGCTGGGGCTGGTCTTCGCCACGGTGGTCATGGTCACCGGACCCCTGTGGGCCCGCTCGGCCTGGAACACGTGGTGGACGTGGGAGCCCCGGCTGACGACGTTTCTCATCCTCTGGATTCTCTATGCGGGTTATCACGTGGTCCGGGCGTCGCTCCGCTCCACCGCGCGGCGGACCGTCTCCTCGATTTTGGGGATCGTGCTGTTCGCAAATCTGCCGATCGTATGGAAGTCGGTCGAGTGGTGGCGCGGGTCGCTCCACCCCCGGAACGTCACGATGACCGGCGAGATGCGGGAGGCGCTGCTCCTCTCGATGGCGGCCTGGTTCGTCTTCTTCGCGGCCGCGTTCTTGAGCCGGCTCCGCCTGGAGTGGGCGCGGGAAGCCGCCCTGTCGCGCGGCGACACCCGTGTCCGGCATGGAGCGCCGGGGAGGGTATCCGCGTGACCTACGCGATCGTCGCGTACATCGCGGCGGCTCTCATCTGGACCATCTATTTCGTGTGCCTCGGACGCAGAATCCGGCGCGCGCGCGAGGACTGAGGAGCAGGATGCGGGACCACTTCCAGGAGTTCGAAATTTCGCCCGAGCTGGTGCGGGAGATGATGGAGGGAGGCGAGGACGAGATCATCCTCCTCGACGTCCGGGACGACTGGGAGTGGGAGCGCGCGCATCTCGAGGGCGCCATCCACATTCCGCTCGAGCAGCTGATGCCGCGGCTGGCGGAGCTGGATCCCGCGAAGGAGATCGTCGCCTACTGCCACGTTGGCGAGCGGAGCATCGACGCCTGCCTGGTGCTCTGGGAGGCCGGCTTCCGCAAGGTGAGGAGCATCATCGGCGGGATCGAAGCGTGGTCCGAGCTCGTGGATCCCACGGTACCCCGGTACTAGTTAGAACCGCGCCACACGCAGCGTCCCCGCTACAAATGCTGGTAGTTCGGGCCGCCGCCGCCCTCCGGCGGGACCCAGGTGATGATTCCGTAGGGGTCGGCGATGTCGCAGGTCTTGCAGTGGACGCAGTTCGAAGGATTCAGCTTCAGCCTCACGCCGCCGCTCTCCGGATTCGGCTCCATCTCGTAGACCGCCGCGGGACAGAAATGCTGGCAGGGATTTCCGTACTCCTCCTTGCAGCGCGTGGCGCAGATGTTCCGGTCGCTCACCAAAAGGTGTGAGGGCTGGTCCTCGTCGTGCTTGGTCCCTGAATAGAACACGTCGTTCACCTTGGTGAACGTGCTGACGTTGTTGTAGCGCCGCTGCGTCTCTTCGAGCGGGATCGGCCTCACGCCCGCCTCGGCCAGCTTCCTCATGCGCAGGTGGCCCGGCTTCCAGTGGGGACGGTTTCCAAATCCCAGCCCGCCCGTGACGAGCTGAAGCCCCGCGTCGACCATTCCCACCCACAGGCCGCGCTCGAATCCCTGATGGAAGTTCCGCACTCGGTATAGCTCGTCGTGGATCCACGAGCCCGCGACGCGCTTGTCATAAGCGCCCAGCGTCTCCGCGTCGAAGCGGCCGGCGACCAGAGCATCGAACGCCGTCTCGGCCGCCAGCATCCCGGACTTCATCGCGAGGTGCACGCCCTTCAGCCGCTGGGAATTCAAAAGGGCCGCTGTCTCTCCGGCTAAAAGCCCGCCCGCCCACGACAGGCGCGGCATGGAGTAGTAGCCGCCCTCGGCGATCGCCTTCGCGCCGTAGGAGAGCACGTGGCCGCCGTCCAGGAGCGGCCGGACCATGGGGTGGAGCTTGTATTCCTGGAAGAGCCCGTGCGGGTCGGTGTTCGGGTTTTGGTAGTCCAGTCCCACCACGAACCCGACCGCCCAGCGGTCGTGGTCCATCCCGTAGATGAACCCGCCGCCAAAGGTATGCGAGTCGAGCGGCGCGCCCATGGTGTGCATCACGCGACCCTTGGGAACTTGCCCCGCGGGCATCTGCCAGACCTCTTTGACTCCGGTCGCGTAGATCTGCGGCGCGCGCCCCTCGTCCAGATGGAGCTGCGGCGTGAGCCGCTTGGTCAACGAGCCGCGCGCGCCCTCGCAGAGCACGGTGACCTTGGCGCGGACGTCGGCGCCCGGCTCGAAGTTCGGCTTCCGGTTCCCGTGCCGGTCGATCCCCTTGTCGCCCGTGCGGACTCCGGTCATCTGCGTCCCCTCGAACAGCCCTTCCACCGCGGCCATGTTCGGGAGGACGTAGGCGCCCGCGGCCTCCACCTGCATTCCGAGCCACTTCTCGAAATCGCCGACGGAGATGACGTAGTTGCCGTGGTTCTGAAGGGGAGGCGGGAGGATGGGAAACTTGATCGCGCTCTTCTTCGTGAAGAAGTAGAGGTCGTCGCTGGTGACTTCGCTCTCGATGGGGGCGCCCTTGTCGCGGTAGTCGGGGAGAAGCTCGCGGAGAGCGCGGGGATCGAGGACGCAGCCGGAGATGCCGTGGGCGCCGATCTCCGAGGCCTTCTCGAGCACCGCGATCGAGACCTCCAAGGCCGGCGCTCCCGTCGTCGCGGCCGCGGCGTTTCGCTGGGCCACGAGCTGCGTCAGCCGGAGCGCCCCGGCCAGCCCCGCGGCGCCGCCCCCGACGAAGAGCACGTCGACATCGAGGGAGTCGCGCTGGGGCTCGCTCACGCCGTACGAACTTTCGCGGCCTTGGGATCCGGATGCGTGTGCCCGTGCGCCAGGCTCTCGAGGTAGCGCTCGGCGTCCAGCGCCGCCATGCAGCCCGTGCCCGCCGCGGTGACCGCCTGGCGGTAGACGTGGTCCTGCACGTCGCCCGCGGCGAACACGCCGGGGACGCTGGTCTTGGTGCCGTCGTGGGTCTTGATGTAGCCGTTCGGGTGAAGCTCCAGGATGCCCCGGAAGATCTCGGTGTTCGGCTGGTGGCCGATGCCGATGAAGAGGCCGACGGCCTCGACCGAGCTGAGCGCGTTGGTCTTGAGATTCCGCAGCTTCACGCCCACCACGTGCCCCACGTCCACGCCCAGCACCTCCGCCACCTCCATGTTCCAAAGGAAGGTGATCTTGGGATGGGCGACCGCGCGCTCCTGCATGATCTTCGAGGCGCGGAGCTCGTCCCGCCGGTGCACGATGGTGACGTGGGTGGCGAACTTGGTAAGGAAGAGCGCTTCTTCCATGGCGGTGTCGCCGCCGCCCACGACCATCACGCGCTTCCCGCGGAAGAAGAACCCGTCGCACGTCGCGCAGGCCGAAACGCCGTGGCCCATCAGCACGGTCTCGGTCGGAATGCCCAGGAGCTTCGCTGATGCACCCGTCGCCACGATCAGGGCGCGCGTCTTGTAGGGGATGCCGTCCGCAACCACCTGGAAGGGGTGCGTCTTGAGATTGACCGACTCCGCCGAGGCCTGCACGAACTCGGTCCCGAACCGGTCGGCCTGGGCGCGCATTTCCGTCATCAGGGCGGGGCCCATGATCGCGTCGCGGAAGCCGGGGAAATTCTCGACCTCGGTCGTGATCGTGAGCTGGCCGCCGGGCTGCGCCCCCTCGAACACCAGGGGGGCCAGGTTGGCGCGCGCGGCGTAGATAGCCGCGGTCAAACCGGCCGCGCCGGAGCCCAGGATGATGAGGTTGCGGCTGTTGGTCATGGGAACATACCGTCCTTGTAAGGGTTTAGATGCGTGTGGCTCCGCGGCGGCGATCCGAATCGCATACGCTTTGGCCGCATCCAAGTGTGGGCTTTCACGATACTAGGCAAACCGCGCCGGCCGATCAACACCGGCCGCCACGCGGAGCGGCGGGCTCCAAAGCCGCCGCGACCCTCACCTCCGGAGGTTTCAGGATGTCCCTGCGTCGAACCCGTTTCGCCGCCACCATCGTCGCGGCGGCCCTGCTCGGCTTCTCAGCGGCAGCCCAGGCAGCGCCGTCCACGTGGACGATCGATCCCGGCCACTCGAACGTGAGCTTCAGCATCCGCCACTTCTTCACCAAGGTGAGCGGCCACTTCACCAAGTTCTCCGGGGCGATCGTGTACGACCCGGCGAACGCGGCGAACAGCTCGGCCAAGGCCGAGATCGACGCCTCGAGCATCTACACCGCGAATGAGCGGCGCGACGGGCACCTGAAAGGCCCCGATTTCTTCGACGTGGAGAAGTTCCCGACCCTCACCTTCGAGAGCACCAAGGTGACGCCGGTCGGGGACAAGCTGAAGATCGAGGGGAACCTCACGATGCACGGCGTCACGAAGCCGGTGACGATGGAAGGCGCCTTCATCGGCTCGGGCCCGCAGAAGGCGGGATTCGAGGCGTCGGGCAAGCTGGACAGGAAGGACTTCGGTATCATCTGGAACAAGGTCGCCGACCAGGGCGGGGCGATGCTCGGAGACGACGTGGAGATCCGGATCGCCATCGAGGCGAACAGCGAAGCGGCCGAAGCCGAGCGGAAGGCCGCCGCGGCGGTGCGCAAGGCGGCGGAGAAGGCCGAGAAGAAAAGCGAAGCGAACGTAACGAAGTAGCATCAAAGGAAGCACCAAAAAATTAGACGAGCTGACGCGAGGCGCCCCGGGCGCTTCGACGCAGCTCGTTTTTTTTGCTCCTTATTCCGCGAGGTTCAGGCCGGGCGAGAGGAGAGCGCCTCGAGGTCGCGAGCCAAGTCCGCGAGGACGACCAGGTCCCCCTCGACGAAGGGAAGCTGGGCCAGCTCGACGGGCCGCACCCACCGGATCTCGTCGCACTCGATGGCGCGCGGGTCGCCCTGCCGGGGCAGCTTCGGCTCGCAGAGGTGGAAGTAGATGCTGACGCGCCGGTCGGGGTAGACGTGGGTGAGCGCCCGCCAGAGCGGGCCCACGGTCACTTCGAAGCCGATTTCCTCGATCATCTCGCGCTCGAGGCACTGCGCGACGGTCTCGCCCGCGTGGCGCTTCCCGCCTGGGAACTCCCAGCGGCCGCCCTGGTGGTCGTGCTCCTGCCTCCGGGCGATCAGCACGCGATCCCCCTCGATCAGGATGCCCGCAGCGACTTCATAGAGCCGCACCCGGGCGCCTATCCCAGCACCAGGGTCAATCTAGCGTTTCCTTGATCGCCTGAGAGCCGCCCGGATCTTGCAATAACCGTTCGATCCTCTCCCTCAACTGCTCGTACGTGAACGGCCGCCGGAGCACTTCCGAGAGGCCCAGCTCCCGCGCCTTCTCCGCCGCGTCCGGGATCCCCGAGATGACCAGGGCCGGGATCTTTTTGCCGCGCTGCTTCAACTCCGCCAGAAGCGCCG
>JBKJXM010000196.1:0-2604 GCA_046716305.1 Candidatus Eiseniibacteriota bacterium | reverse complement strand
GTGTTAGCCTCCGCTCCTTCGATCAGGAGGCGGTGATGAAGCTTGAGTCCGGGGTCCGGGCCGCGGTGTCGCTCTCGGTGGGGATCCTTGCCGTGGCCGCTTCTTCGTCCCTCTCCCTGCCGATCCGCGCGGCCGCACCGGTGGTCCAGGCCGAGCCGGGGAGGCCGAGTCCCGCGCCCGCTCCGAACGGCGCCGTCGTCTATCAGCGGCGGTGCGCGATGTGCCATGACAACGCCCAGGGCCAGACCCCTCCCCGCTTCGTCCTCGAGACGCGCCCGCCGCAGGAGATCATCGCCGCCCTCACCACCGGCACCATGCAGGCCCAGGCGGCCGGCCTGAGCGCGGACGACATCCGCGCCGTCGCGCTCTACCTCACCGGCCGCGCGCCCGGCGGAGCCGGCCAGCCCCTTCCCGAAGCCAGCCTCTGCAAGGACGCCCCCGCGTCCCTTGCCGTCGAGGGCCCGCAGTGGAACGGCTGGGGCCGTGATCTCGACAATTCCCGCTTCCAGCCCAGCCCCGGGCTGCGCGCCGAGGACGTCCCGAAGCTCAAGGTGAAGTGGGCCTTTGCCTACCCGAGCGGCCGGATCAACAGCCAGCCCACCATCGTCGGCGGCCGGCTCTTCGTGGGCAGCGGACCCGGCGCCGTCTATTCCCTCGACGCCGCGACGGGCTGCGTGCGCTGGGCCTACGATCCGGGCGCGGGCGTGCGCGCCGCCATCACGGTGGCGCCGTTCCCCGGCTCCGTCCCGGGCGGGCGCCTGGCCGCCTACTTCGGGGATCGGAGCCGCTTCGTCCACGCGGTGGACGCGGAGACGGGGCAGCTCTTGTGGAAGACGCAGATCGAGGAGCATCGCGTCTCCGGGATCACGGGCGCGCCGGTGGTCCACAAGGACCGTGTCTACGTGCCGCTCTCCTCGGGCGAGGAAGGCGCGGGCCGCAACGAGACCTACGAGTGCTGCACCTTCCGCGGATCCATGGTCGCCCTCGAGGCCGCCACGGGCAAGGTCCTCTGGAAGACCCACACCATCCCCGACGCGCCCAAGCCGTACCAGAAGAGCCGGCTCGGGGTCCAGATGTGGGGACCGGCGGGAGGGGCGATCTGGTCCGCACCCACCGTGGACGAGAAGCGAGGCGTCGTCTACGGCGCCACCGGGGATTCGTACACCAACATCGAGACGAACGCGACGGACGCCATCGTCGCCTTCGACATGAAGACGGGGGAGATCCGCTGGATCAACCAGGTCACGCCCAACGACAACTACATCGTGAGCTGCAACACGGCCACTCCCTCCGCCAACTGCCCCGACCCCGTGGGACCCGACTACGACTTCGGCAGCTCTCCCATCCTGCACACGCTGCCCGGAGGGAAGCAGGTCCTCCTGGCCGGCCAGAAGTCCGGGATCATGTACGCCCTCGACCCCGACGCGAAGGGCAAGATCCTCTGGCAGATCAAGCTCGGCCACGGCGCCACCCTCGGCGGCATTCAGTGGGGCTCCGCCACCGACGGCGAGAACGTCTACGTCGCGATCTCCGACGTCAACGCTCCGGCCGACCAGCGCCGCCCCGGGATCACCGCGCTCAAGATCGCGACCGGGGAGAAGGTGTGGCACACGCCGGCGCCGAAGTCGGACTGCGTCACCGAGGGCCGCGGGTGCAGCAACGCCCAGTCGGCGGCGGTCACCGCCATCCCGGGCGCCGTCTTCTCCGGGTCCATCGACGGGCACCTCCGCGCCTATTCCACCAAGGACGGCTCGATCCTCTGGGACTTCAACACCGCGGCCCAGACCTACGACACGACGGCCGGGGGCAAGGCCAAGGGCGGCGCCCTCAACGCGGGCGGCGCGACCATCGCGAGCGGCATCCTCTACGTGCACTCGGGATACGGCGGCACCCCCGGCCAGGCCGGGAACGTGCTGCTCGCGTTCACGGTCGACGGCAAGTGAGACCGGCTCCGTAGCCGGATCCGCGCGCGGGTGCCGGCTCTGGAGCTGCTCTTCCGTGGTCTCGCCTGGCTGAGCATGACGGCCGTGAGCGGGGCCGTCGTGTTCGCGGAAGGCCCCGTGCGCGTGGCTGGAGTGGCCGCCATCCTGGTCGTGCTCCTGGCGTCGTACGGTGCGCGGGCGATCGTGGTCCGACATGTCTGACCTGGCCTCGCACTCCCTGCCCCGGCCCGCCTCCGAGCGGGCGCCCTTCTACTACGGCTGGGTGAACCTGGGTGTGGCCGCGCTCGCGATGGTCGCGACGCTGCCGGGGCGGACGCAGGGACTGGGGCTCGTCACCGAGCCGCTCCTGCGCGATCTCCGGATCGACCGCCTGCTCTTCGCCGAGATCAACCTCGTCGCCACCCTGATCGGCTCCCTCTTCTGCCTCGGCATCGGCGGGCTCGTGGACCGCTGGGGGAGCCGCGCCGTCCTCACGACGATCGCCGTCGCCCTGGGCGCGGTGACCGTGGCCATGAGCCGGGCGGACGCGGTGCTGCCGCTCCTGCTCCTCGTCACGCTCACTCGCGGGCTCGGCCAGAGCGCGCTCTCGGTGGTCAGCCTGGCCCTGGTCGGCAAGTGGTTCGCGCGGCGCCTCAGCACGGCCATGGGCGTCTACGCCGTG